>JAUMYV010000042.1 GCA_030528445.1 Porphyromonadaceae bacterium
TCAAGAAGAAACTACCGAATTCTTATTCCATTCCTTACGCCGAACTCACGTTAAGCAGAGCAACAATTGGGGAATTTCTCTGCACTAATCTTTTCGGATCTGTGTACACATCGCGGCGGATTAGTCCTACAATTCCCCAAAAACTCTGAGAGTTTTTGCTCGTAGCTCAAAGCAATCTTAAGAAATGCTTCCCTGTTTGTCTAAATTCTTCATGAATTGATTTGCAAACCTTAACACAAAATGCGAAGTTTCGTATCTCAGTAATAAGCGTATTGACATTCAATTCTCACAAGTGGTGTATAGAAAATTGAAGGCTTATCCTTACCTTTGTCCTAGCGCCGTTGCTCAAGGTGAGTCGGTGCTACTTCATCAATCAATTAAGATATTATAAGTATTATGGCAAGCAAGCGTAGACTAAAAAAGGATGTTGTTGCCTTAGCAACAGCATTATTCGACGAGGCTCTTCTATTCCGTGCCTTTGCTTCGGACGAACAGGTCAATGAGCTAGAAGCCCTTATGGACGATATTATGGTGTGGACGGACGATACGATTCGCCGCATTGCTCGCCCCGATGGCAAGGATAACCCTAAGTTGGTGCGCGCCTACTACACCAAACTCCGTAGAGATATAAACTCAACAGTAGAGAAGTTTGATGAGCGTCTAGTCAAGGTGCTAGAGTCTCTGTAGAGCATTAAGTCAATCACCACCCAGTCACCTAGTCGCTCGTATTCTCTTAGTCAGCTTGGAGGTACGTGTAGCTAGGTGATTTTTTATTCTATCGCCATTCCATGTATGCCCCATCTAGAAGGCTATCTTCGCAGAGCATCGTTCTACTCTCAATTGTCCTCTATGGCATAGGGCTATTGCTCTATGCGTTACCCCTAGAGGTCTGGCGGGAAGAGCTCTACAACCAAATAAATTGGCCTATCCCAGAGGTACCCCAGAGGCCAAGTAGTTCTTGGCTCGAGTTTGCTATTTTCGTTCCCGTTTTGGCAATTACTTTGATTCGACTTGCCGACTTTTTTGTCCTGCTCGACAAATATGAGCAGCGTCTAAGTCTGCTCTATCTCCCTCTTCTGCTATATATAGGTCTACACCCTACTTGTGGCGGATATTATTGGCCCATTCCGGCTGGTGTACTTGGTGTACTAGGGCTCTTGCTAGGTAGTTACCAAAAAGGTGAATGCCCCTCCCGAATGGTGCTGGTAGGCGCCTTGCTTGGGCTACTAGGACTCTCCCAAGCCAAAGTGCTATTGCTATTGCCTATACTGCTCTTAATGCTCTACCGCCTACGCAGTCTCTCTCTGCGCAATCTTCTAGCCACACTACACGGACTCATACTATCGGCCTTCATTGCCACACCCGTCCTGTATCTAGCCGACCAAGACTATCTACTCACACACCTTAGAGCGTGGGGCGAGTCGTGGCAGACGTGGAGCTGGCCATTCATTGCCTCAGGAGTATCATATCCCGATCTATTATCCCTTGTTGTAGTCTCTGTATTCTTGTTCTTCGGCATAGGGATGCACTACATACGCGCCCAAGGCGAAAATGTTCGCCAGCGTGAACAAGAAGCCTCGCTTATGCAGTTATCTATTGGGGGACTAATCTGCGCTACGCTTTCGGCAGAGAGCTTCGAGGCTTTCTACTTCGTTATTTCTATCCCCAGCGTTATTCTGTTGGCAAGGGGTATGGGACAACTAAGAGATCGGGCGCAACATATAGCCCTATCCATTACTATCATTTTGTTATTAATTACTGCACTATTGCATTAACATCTAATTCAGTCACTCTAAACATATTTCAACAAGATGAAAACAGACATCGAAATCGCACGTAGCGTTGAGTTGCGCCCAATCTCCGAGATAGCACAGAAACTTGATATCGACCCTAATAGGCTAGAGCCGTATGGTAGACATATCGCCAAGGTTCCTCTATCTGTACTTGAGGGGAAAGCTCTACAGTCGAAGCTGATCCTCGTCACAGCGATTACCCCGACCAAGAGCGGGCTAGGCAAAACGACCGTCTCTATCGGCCTATCGCTAGGGTTGAATAAAATAGGCAAGCGAGCCATCGTTGCCCTGCGCGAACCCTCTCTAGGACCTTGCTTCGGGATGAAGGGAGGTGCTGCTGGTGGAGGCTATGCACAGGTGCTACCTATGGAGAAGATCAACCTGCACTTCACGGGAGACTTCCATGCCATCACTTCGGCGCATAATATGATTACGGCGCTACTGGATAACTACATCTATCAGCATCGTGCAGATGCGAGCAAGGGTCTTGCAGAGGTACTCTGGAAGCGTGTCCTCGACGTCAATGACCGCTCTCTAAGGCAGGTAATCACGGGGCTAGGTGGTTCGGCTAATGGTCTGCCTACGGAGTCTGGCTTCGACATTACACCTGCTAGCGAGATCATGGCTATTCTATGCCTAGCGCGCGATCTGGAGGATTTGCGTCGCCGCATTGAGAATATCCTGCTAGGCTACACCCACTCAGGTGCTCCGTTTACGGTCAAGGATCTTGGGGTGGCTGGAGCCATTACTGTACTACTGCAGGATGCTATTGCGCCCAATCTGGTACAGACGACAGAGCATACTCCTGCATTCATCCACGGAGGTCCATTTGCCAACATTGCTCACGGCTGCAACTCGATCCTAGCGACTCGTATGGCGATGGCACATGGCGAATATACCATCACAGAGGCAGGCTTTGGTGCTGATCTAGGTGCAGAGAAGTTCTTCAACATTAAGTGTCGTACAGCGGGATTCAAACCCGATTTGACAGTCTTGGTGGCTACAATAGGAGGTCTCAAGATGCATGGCGGTGTACCCGAGACAGACCTCAAGAGTGAGAACCTAGAGGGCGTTCTTACTGGCTTGGCTAATCTAGATAGGCATATCGACAACCTGCAGGGCTTTGGTCAGTCGGTCGTGGTGTCCTTCAATAAGTTTGCGACAGATACCGATGCCGAGATAGAGCTCGTGCGCCAGCATTGTGCCGCTCGTGGAGTTGGCTTTGCCATCAATACGGCCTTTGGAGAGGGTGGTCAAGGAGCTGTAGAGCTAGCCAAGCTCGTTGTAGAGACTATTGAGAAGAATCCGTCAAAGCCACTCGTGCATACCTATGAGCTAGGGGCTAGCATCGAAGAGAAAGCTAATGCCGTAGCGAAGAAAATTTATGGCGCAGATAAGATTACTTTCTCAGCCAAGGCCAAGAAGCAACTCAAGCGCATTGCCGAGCATGGTTGGGAGCACTTCCCAATTTGTATCGCCAAGACACAGTATTCGTTCTCACAGAACCCAACGGCGTATGGGAGTGTGCGAGGCTTCTCTATGGAGGTGTCTGATATTGTGATCAATACGGGCTCTGAGATGATTGTACTCGTTATGGGTGCAATTATGCGTATGCCAGGCTTACCCAAGAGTCCACAGGCTCTGCGCATCGACATAGTCAATGGCGAAATCGAAGGCTTGAGCTAGCCCGAGAGTTAGCCTATTGCGGATGAAACCAAGGGTTGCGTCACACCGATGCAACCCTTAGTTTTTCGATGTTCTAGAGAAATATATTACCTTTGTTGCTCGTTCACAATAGACAAGCGGTTGATTTGTGACGGTCTACAGCCCCGAAAGCCGGGAGCCAGCCACAATGCTTAGGTTGCATAAGCCTTCGTTTGAGTGGTTGGTATGTTGGATTTAATAAAAACTGTATGGATTTCAGAGGCATTCTTTTCGGTATTGCTGCCGCCTCAGTCGTCATGACTATTGGTACATCAGCCGTTCGCCCAGCCGATCGCACTAGCGGTCTTGAGATGGGAGACGTACTACCGGAAATGAAGGTGACAGTCGAGCGTGCATACGACCTAGTTCCAGCCAAAGACTCTAAGCGTTACAGCCTCGTACACTTCTGGGCTGCTTACGATGCCGAGAGTCGTGCGGAGAATGTAGTTTGGGACAGGTTCTTTGCTAGTACTGTAAGTGATAAAATAGCCTATCGAGGTATCTGCTTAGATCCCGATGAGGAAGTATTCACCCAGACGCTAATGCTCGATGGCGTAGATGCACTAGACCAATATAGTACCCCTATGGATAAGCGGTCGGAGCTTATTCGTTCCTATGGTCTAGAGCAGAAGTTTCGCTCATACCTCGTAGATGATAGAGGAGTAATCTTGAGTGTAGACCCTACGCCCGAAGAACTTGAAAGATTCTATTTACTTTAACCTATCTTCAGTCTTGTGCTATTAGCCAAGGCTTGATAGTAACACTAATGGCTACCAGCAGGCATTGCGCCACTGGTAGCCATTAGTCTTTTTATGTTTAACTCGGCTATTCCTTTTCGTCGCGGAGTACAATAAACTCTGTTCGTCTATTGAGCGCATCACAGACCGCCTGCTGCTCTTCGTTTAGCTGAGCTACAAACTCAGCCGTGAGCTCATCGCCTTCTTTGAGGTAGGGATGTTGCTCCGCCTGTCTCTGAGGTACCTTGAGCGGACTCTGCTGACCATAGCCACGAGCGACTAACCGATCTGCCGAGATACCTTGCCCGATGAGGTAGTCTACTACAGACTGCGCCCGACGATCGGATAGACGCTGGTTGTAGTCCTGCGTGCCGTGTCGATCTGCGTGAGCCGATAGCTCGATGCGTATCTCGGGATTCTCCTGCAAGATGCGAACCAATTCGCCTAGAGGCTCGGCACTCTCTGGCAGTAGCTCGGCACTGTCGAAAGCATAGTACACGTGCCGGAGTGACTCGCTCTCTTCTCTCGATGCAAGGTGGAAGTCTACGGCATACAATTCGCTACGCTTCGTAGCCTCGGTGCGGAATCGTGCGTACTGATTGAGGTAGCCAGGGGCTGAGGCGAGCATCACATAGCTCACATCGCCCTTTGCTCTGATGCGGTAGCTCCCGTCTTGCTTGGTAGTGGCCACGACCTCCGAAGCTCCGTCCTTATTATTACCAACCAACCTAACCGTAGCACCTGCGATCGCATAGTCGTCTCGATCCATCACATAGCCCTCGATAATCGTCTCGATCTGGGGGAGAGAGAAGTGGTACAGATGTGGTCTTCCGCGTCCATCGTCTCGAGATGAGGAGATAATGCCTCGCGCTGCTAGGTTTTCCTCGCCTGGCCTTTGATCCAAGCGAGGATCGAAGGCAATACCCAAATCATCTGTATGACTATTGAGGGGTCTAGGCAGATGCTCTACATGCCACTGACCAGAGGGGAGCAGGATTGCCTTATATACATCAAGTCCACCATAGCCGGGATGTCCGTCGGAGGAGAAATACAGGACACTATCACTCACACTATGCGGGAAGAGCTCATCGGCAGGAGAATTGATCGGTAGACCTAGATTCTCTACAGCACCATAGCTATTATTTTCGATGCTAACGCGATAAATATCTTTGCCGCCATAACCACCAGAGGCGTTGCTGACGAAAAACAGCGTCTTGCCGCTAGGGCTAATGCTCGGATGTGCAGCCATAGTCGTGCTATCTCGCCAGATGTCTACCAGATTCCCCTTGCTCCACCCCTGCTCTCCAGATTTGGTTGCTTTCCAGATCTGAGCCGTCCGAACATACTGCTCCGAGCGTTCCGCTAGGGTGTAGTACATCGTAGATCCGTCGGCCGTGAGCGATGGCGTACCTTCGTCAGCGATTGTATTGAGTGCACCAGGGAGTGTATCAGGTTTACTTGACCATAATCCGTGCTGATCTCGGGAGAGCACGTACAGATTGCCATCTAGTTCGCCTGTGATATCGCTCTTGTCTCCCTCTCTGCCTCTATTGCTACCAAAGTATATTTGAGAGCCATCAGGAGCAAATGTAGGCGCATAGTCGCTGGCTCCAGAGTTCCAGCTATCCGCTCTCTGCAGCCTATACCGCTGTACATCGGCTGTATCCGCTAGAGCTAGCTTGCAGCCCTCTATACCTATTCGTGCCAAATGACTCAAACTATCTACTGCCAGATAGCGTTGGTAGTACCGCAGTGCCTCTGGATAGTCTTGTACCATTTGAGTTACCTGGCCAAGCCTTAGCAGCAATAGAGAGTCTGGATAGCCGTATCGCTCTGCGCTACGATAGAAGTTGAGAGCTCGTTGGCTCTGCCTCAGCGCACGATAGGCCTCTGCGGTATGCCAAGCATAGTAGGCTCTCAGCTCCAATGCTCTAGGCGAAGAGCGTCGGTATAGTTGTCTATATAGCATGGCAGCACGCAGATATTCTCCTCGCGCTTCAGCTTCCGCGGCTTGCTTGCGCGAGGCTCCACAGCTCGTATGCATCAGCACTCCAGAGAGCATTAATGCCCCTAGTAGGTGTTTGCGCCAACGTAGGCAGATAAGACGAACCATATAATAATGTAGCGTACTAGCGAATGTCTATGAGTTTATGCGTCTGTAGGCTTAGACGCCACTGCGGATGCTTGAGGACAAAAGCGACGCAACGCTCGACCGAGTCTTTGTCTAGCTGCATCGCATCATCACCTACGAAGATAGGACTAACCAAGTATGCCGAGGCTTGAGGGAGCTCCGAAATAGGAGGGGGGAGGGAGCCATCGGCTGAGATAGGAAAGCGAAACTCCGAAACACCTTCGGGGAAGCTCTTATGTAGCAACTTGAGAGCTTCGGGCTTCGGACTACAAGTAATATAATCAAGACCGCGCGGTGGACGGCGTGTACCATTCGTCTCGATAGCCTGAGTGTATCCTTTGTCACGAAAGAAGTCTACAGCTTCTTCCGTGAGCTGTAGGGTGGGTTCGCCTCCAGTCCAAATGATAAATCGGCCGGGATAGTCGGCTATCGCCTGCCAAATCTCTTCTAAGCTCATCTCGTGTCCGTGGTCAAAATCCGTATCACAAAACGAACAGCGAAGATTGCATTTGGCCAAGCGAATAAAAATGGCAGCCTTTCCCGTATTGATACCTTCACCTTGAAGGCTATAGAATATCTCGTTAATCAACATAATACTACAAAGATATGGCATATCCCAAGACCTATTGCATGCTTTCGCATATTTTGTTACGAAATAGCGGTAGCGTCCTAGGACATCAGACGTATATTAAAAAGTTCGTCTACTTCCTTAGAAAAGTTCTTTTCATGCAGATCATTTCTATAAATCAAGCCTTGAAATGTACATTTCAAACTTTGAAATATACCGACCAAACCTTGAAATACACATTTCAAGGTTTGGTTGATAGTTTTGCTTATTGGTTTTAGAAGTTTTCTAAGGAGGTAGACGAACTTTTCTGAAGTACTAGCGGAAGTTTTTAGCGGAGGTTTAGCAAGCGATACGTAGGGAGTGGGTAATCGTTCATCCGTAAGAGTTCTCGCGAATACTCGTGAGGATGCTCGCAAACATCAGACCTGTTATTGAACATAACACCTGTTATGGATTCAATAGGCTGATATACAATATTATATATATAGGGAGATACTCGGGAATGAGAAATACTCAGAAATAAGGAATCACATACGTTCAAGCTCAGTTGTACCAGCTGCGCCACCGCGATACTTCTTGGGTTGGGTATTGAAGCGGTAGCTGACGGATAAACTTAGGTCTGGATAATCGGAATTGACGAGATGATACATGCGGCCTATAGGAGCAGTGATCTGGTATTCTTCTTGCCCCGAGGTCAGCATATCGTCTGCCCTCAGGGTTATGCTCCAGTATGGGCCGATGTTCTTAGACACGGAGGCATCAATCTGCCAGACATCATAGAGTTGCCTTGAGAGTTGATTCCCTCCAAGAGCACCACTAAGGCCTAGTGTACATATAATATTCCATGGCAGGTTAATGAGGTTATCCCAGCTTGCCTCTATGGTGGGCAGATTTCTATAGTCTTCGGCAACATACCATGTACTAGAGAGCGTCCATGAGGGTTGCCAGAGCTTCCAATTTGGCGCATAAGACATTTGTGCTCGATAGATCCATGCATCAATATTCTGTCGGCTAAGGGCGAGGATATGAGAGCTAGAAGGATATCGCTCAATGCTCTCTAGTAGCAAATCCTGAGCCATTTGAGCACTTAGCTCAAGGCCAAGGCCTGCATAGTTGCCTGCTAAAGAAAGCGTGTGATCGACGCGAGGAAGCAAGAGCGGATTTCCCCTCTCTAGTACATACTCCTCTATATACGCCGAGGAGTTTCGCAGCCAACGATAATTAGGTCGTGTGATATTGGAGCTATAGTTGAGCGATAGACTTGCCTCTCTACCGGTGTAAGTGATGCCAGCAGACGGAAGCAGATGCCATGTATTTCGGTTTAGTATTGCCCTATTGATGTCCAAATCTTTTAGCTCTTGATGCGTCTGCTCAACCCTTGCTCCTAAGTTTACCGCATAGAGCTCTCCAAGACTGCTAGACCAATGGGCATATATCGAGTTGTTGATCTGCTTATTGATTAGATTACTATTGGGCATTAGGCCTACTGCCATGCCTTGTGATAATATGTTGGATTGCTGATTGATTTGGCTTAAACTTCCGTCTAAACCAAATCGAATACTCCCCCATCGACTTGCTCGCTCGGCATATGCCCTGTATGCCCAAACGCTCCCATGTGTCGGATATTGAGCCAGGACGCGGTAGGAGGCTTGGGGAGTCTCTAGGTAATTGACCTCTGCAGACATCTGTCGCTCCGTACGACTCTCAATCAAGGTTCCCTCTGCGTGCAAGGTCCACTTCCCATTCAGCAGACCATGATAGTAGCCATTGACCTTGTGATTGGTGTGCGGAACAAGCAAAGTGCTCACTTTCTCCGACTGATACCTCTGCTTGAGCATATCCCCTTTGGCTACCCTAGCCTCTAGGTCCCTCACTTGAGAGGCTATCGGTGCTGTATGGTAGCGATAGCTTAGACCCACTTCATGTCCTTTGAGAGGCTGGTAGACCAAGTCCGTATAGGCCGTGTAGTGCCGTTCGCGGTCTTCTCCTTGAGCTTTTGTGGCATTAGTGATGCTACCGAGACTATACTCGTTATCTTGCTCGAAGTTACTCGTCCGATCTAGCGCACTACCTGATACCTTTAGACTGAGTTTGTCGCCATACCAATAGAGCTCTCCAATGGTATTGTACCCTACTTTCTCTTGCTTGAGCAGATCTACCGCGACATAGCCACCCCAATTGCGACGAGGCTGATGCTTAGGAACAATCCGTATGCTAGCACGCGCCTCTGCATCTAGGGCACTTAGTGGGGGCATCTCAACCTCTATGCGCTCGATATGCTCAGGCTTCATGTGCTGCAGGTCACCCAAATCTATCTGTCGCGTTCCGAAATATAATAGTGGCTCTCCCCTACCCTGAATCGAAATATTATTTGCAGAAGCTGAAACAAAAGGCAATTGATCTAGAACCTGCCAGACATGAGGCAAACTCGCTAGTGGAGTCTCAGAGACATTGGCCATACGTAGGCCAACAGCCCTCGAAGACTCTGGAGAGAGCGTTTGTCCAGGCAAAGAGAGCATACTCAGTCCCATGCAGGCCATGCAGAGGCTAAGTTTATAGACCATTGTTTTCATTTAGATTTGTTTGGGATTGAAGTCAGAGCGATTTTACCCTTCTTCTTTTGAGGTTTTGCTTCGATACAGCTCGTAGCGCGCCATAACCTCTCGCACATATTTGTAGGTCTCTCGACCTCGCAGATAACCATATTTGCACACAGGATCGGTATAGTACTTAGGGTCGCTCTTCAGACGTATGTATTCCTCTACATGACCATCCCAGCGATTAGGGTCCGCTCCGTACTTGCGAGCCAGGCGTTGAGCATCTTGTATGTGTGCGACACCTGCATTGTAACCCGCTAGGGTAAGCCTCATACGCTGCTCTACATCCTCCACCGAACGGAAGTATCTCTCTGTGGCAAGCAAACAGTCTACCGCTACCCGAACGGATACTACGGGGGCGAGCAACTCCGCCTTACTAGCCCCAAAGCTCTGTCCCGTACGAGGCATAATCCCCATGAGCCCACGAGCGCCAGACCACCCAATGATCTCGGCCTTGAAATTGGACTCCTGATAGGCAATGGAGGCCAAGATCTGCCATGGCCAGCCTAGTCGTGGAGCTTCTTTCTGGAAGAGAGCATCGTAGGGAGAGAGGCGGCCAGCAGCTAGATGCTGCATTTCGCCACGCCAGTCGTGTACTCCGGTGGATGCTTCTTGGCTAATCTCTGGTTGCTCCTCTTCGAAGTATCTTTTGTATAGGAGCTTGTAGCCCTCTACTTTGGGCGCTTGTTCTGCCCAGCGATCAATAGCCTCGGCCAGGCCTACGCGCTCTAGAGAGGTAATCCAGCGCAAGCGTTGAGGGAACCCAATCTCTAGTTTGATGTCAATGCCTGGATAATATCTTTTGGTTAGGCGTGCGAGCTCCTGATCCACTACGGTATAGTCAATCTCTCGGCTAGCCACTTGAGCCATCAGATCTTCACTATTGATGGTGTCGCCCGAGAGAGAAACGATGTCAATGTCGCCCCCGAGTTGTTGCTCGAGATTGAGTAGTCGCTGTTCGTAGCGAGACTCTGCAGGCACGTGGATGCGCTTGCCTAGAAGCTCTGTTACATCGTGGACGTATAAGCCCTCCTGTCCTTTGGTCTGTGAGGCTCTACGCTGCACTAGCACGAGACCACTACGCTCCTCTAGCCCCGTGTAGCGGTAGCGTTGCTTCCCCGTACCACTGACCGCCTCTGGAGTAATGCTCAGATCCATCAGACCGCTATCTATGAGCTGGTGAACTGCCTCAAGATTTGGTGCGATATGTATGGTCATGGGTAACCCTAGGCTATCGGCCATGAGCTTAACCAACTCGTACTGATACCCCATCTCTTCATCTCGGTAAGTGAAGTAAGTGGTAGCCCCTGATAGGGTAACCACGCGCAAGGTATCGGGTAGAGCCATTCGACGAGCGTGCAGCGTTTGTCGCTCTCTCTGCTGCATACGTCTATGCCCCAAGGCTATGCTTGCCCCTGCGATAGCTAGAGCAAGCACGAAGAAAGCCACAAGGGCAGGAAAAGATTTTTTGTCGATGACAGTCATAAGGGGAGGGTACGTTGGGAGTTACTAATGAGTTGATCGACTCTCGGCTCGCTCTCGTATAGCTGCCCTGTATTGGTCAGCTTTTTTCTGAGCCTTACTTGACGAGCCAAAAGCATTAAACTCAAAACGCTCGGGCAGATTTCTCGCCCTATCTATAGCTCGATTGGGTCTCTGTGCCGATCCACTATAACGAAGTTCTACATCATCGTACAGCTCGCCGCTGTACAGATGAGAGCGATAGCGGAGTGATTGCGGACGAACCTCTATGCTCTGGTAGAGCTGTAGCCCAGATCCCAGCCTATCGTGTACAGGATTAAATCCATTACGATACACCTTGGGAGAGCTGCTGCTGATGACATAGAGGGGGCTGATGCTATCCGTTCCATGCTTAGTCGTGATACGCGAGTAGGCATGGTCGTGCCCTTGGAGGACCAAGTCTGCACCAGCCTCCTCAAGGATGGGCTTGTAGACGTAACGCATTACGGGGTGGCTACGGCTATCTCTCACGCACTGCACAGCATGGTGAAACATCACCGCTTGCCAAGGCTGTGTAGACCCTTCTAGAGCATCTCGTAGCCACGAGCGATGGCGCAGGATAGCGACGGGATCGTTGATGCCATTGCTATCGAGCACGATGAAGCGCATTAGGGGAAAGTCGATATAGTAGCTGCGTCCCTCAAAGCCCTCGGGACCATTGGGCGGGTAATTGTACTGAGCAACCCAACGAGGGTCAAGCTCTCGAGCAAAGCCTTTCTTGAGATATTCGTGATTGCCCGTAGAGACGACGAACGGAGTTCTTGCCAAATAGTCAGCCCCCCAAGACGAGTACCAAACATGCCAATACTCATCTGTCGGACCTTCTATTTGGTCGCCAGCGGCAGCAACGAAACTTGGTCTAATCGTAGAGTCTATATGTCCCGTGAACCGATCGAAAAGTTTACTACTCATCTGCCCAGAAGGATCTTGCACATCGCCGATGTAAATGAAGCGCATCAACGTATCTAGCCCACTAGGCATCTGGAAGTGCCCAGAGCTCTCCCGAGATCCAGTCCTCACTCGGTAGAGGTACTGCCTCCCCGCCTTGAGGCTATCTAGACGCGCAGTATAGTAGCAACCACGCCCAGAGCGAGTCTCAACGACAGAGCCTTGCGCAGGAATGCTTCGCCAGTGTAGGGCATCTGCTGCGAGCGTATCGGACGCCTCAGTATATAGCACCTCGGAGGGTTGGAGGCTTTCGCCACAGCGCCAAGAGATGCTTCGGGTAGAAGCAAAGTCTTGGCCGGGAGTTATGGTAAGGCGATCTATTTGTTCGGCAGTGGTGTAAGGAGCTTCGGGGGGATTACCGAACCAAGCCCTCCAGCGTAGCTTCAGTAGCACACCAATACCGACTGCAAGTACAAACAAGATAATTAGGAGCCTACGTCGTTTACTCTTACTTCGTTGCATCTTACCTTCCTTCATCTTCCGACTATCCAAGTTATCGTTTACAAATCAAGAACAAATCCCTCGGGCAAGAAACTAGATACATCCCCACCAAAGTGCAATAATTCGCGCACAACCGTCGAACTGATATGCGTCAGCTGCTGTGATGCAGGGAGCAATACCGTCTCCATACTGGCGATATGTCTATTGAGGTCTGCTAGAGTACGCTCGTACTCCATATCTGTACTTGAACGAACTCCTCGAAGCAGGAAGCGAACTCCCTGCTCTTGGGCAAAATCGACCGTTAGACCATCATAGGTCATCACCTCGATCCTAGGTTCGCACCTGTAGAAATATCTAATCTGCTTCTGGCGCTGCTCCGAGCTAAAGAGGCAACGTTTGCCTTCGTTTACCCCGATGGCGATGATTACCTTATCAAAGAGTGCAAGCCCTCTATTGACGATGTCTGCGTGGCCACGGGTGAATGGGTCGAATGACCCTGCGTACATAGCTACTGTGTCCATGCCCTACTGCTTGAGGTTGATGATTGCCTCGTCAAGTGGAGTCAGATTCTCGACTCCAGTTTCTGTTACTAGGTAGGTATTCTCGACCCCTACAGCACCAATCCTAGGTAAAACGAATTTGGGTTCGTATGCAATGATCATACCTGTTTGTAGCACATCTCTACTGCGTCCCATCAGTACAGGCATTTCATTGATTTGCAATCCTAAACCATGACCGACGAACTGGGCTTTCTGATCTAGCCCCATGAAGTACTCGGAGGCACCTTCACGCTCCACTAGCTCTAGCGTGTGGTTATAAATGTCCGCACAGCTAGTATTGGGATCAGCGGCTTGCATAACTTCTCGATGTAGGCGTCGGCTAAGCTCGTGCAGGCGATAAGCCTCATCTGTCAGCTCGCCAACAGAGAAAGTTCTGGTCATATCCGACATATAGACTCCGTAGTTCCCTGCCATATCTACCATAACGGCAGTACCCTCTTCGATGACGACTCCACTAGATCCGAGTGGCAGAGCCATGGAGCCAGCCCCACCCATCGCGAAGTCGTATGGCGAGGGGACTGCGGCATTATCTCCTGCGATAAGGCTACCCATATAGATCTCCATTGCAGAGCCAAAGGTGCGGAAGATACCTACAGAGCCAGATAGGCGCATCACACGCTCTATCTCGATCTGTAGCTCTACATCGGTCATACCAGAGCGATACAGCTGGGGGATCTGTCGGTAGACTTGCATATGTGCCTCGGCTGTGTGTCTGATTTGTTTGATTTCTTCCTCTGTCTTGACCATGCGAGCTGTACGTAGTAGTTGGGTTGCATTGGCTAGTGTGGCACTGGGTAGTAGCTTACGCTGACGCTCCACTTCTGCATAGCTTAGCTCGTCAAGTTCTAGAGCAACCATTTTAATATGAGAGAGATCTACATAGTCGGCTATTTGCTCTATTTTACGTACATAGTGTACCTGAGGATGCTCTCCATAGGTCTGAGGGCGACGAACGAAGAACTGCGCCTCTCCCTCGGCAGGGACATAGGCTAACCCAGAATAAATCTGCCCAAACAAATAGAGCAGACCGACGTTGCTGGCTACGAGCATGGCATCTATACCGCCAGCACGCATTAGACTTTGCAGTCGCTCATGGCGACGAAAGCAATCGTTATGTATCATAGTTTAGGGTGGGTAATAATGACTTAATGTGTATATAAAAACCGTCTGCCTACTAGCTACGGCAGGAAGTCTTGCCCTGGCATAGGAGGAGACAATGGATCGAAGCTCCCCGACGGATTGTTGAAGTCGGGTGAGGGTTGAGGCTGATCGACCTTTGCTCCCAAGCGGGAGCGGCGGACAGTAAGACCACTGGTATTGAATTCACTGCTAGAGTTCGGGCTTTGATATGGCGAGAACTTGGCAAATTCGCTCTTGAAGGTTAGACGTACATCCCCCACAGGCCCATTTCGGTGCTTGGCGATGATGAACTCGGCTACACCTCGTAGAGACTCACCTGTTTTCTCATCTTGAGTAATCTTATAGTACTCGGGACGGTGAATGAAGCACACAATATCGGCATCCTGCTCGATAGCTCCAGACTCACGTAGGTCGGAGAGCTGTGGACGCTTGCTATTGGCGTCTCCCTGTCTATTCTCTACACCACGATTGAGCTGAGAGAGTGCAATGATAGGTATCTGTAGCTCTTTGGCAAGCATCTTGAGCGAACGTGAAATCATGCTCACCTCCTGCTCTCGATTGCCGAAGCCCATGCCGCTAGCGTTCATCAGCTGTAGATAGTCGATGATAATCATCTGCACCTTGTGCTCACGCACCAGACGGCGAGCTTTACTGCGGAGCTCAAATACAGAGAGACTAGGCGTATCGTTGATGAAGAGTCTACCAGAGTCTAGCATCTTGATATTGGTGTAGAGACGTGTCCACTCCTGATCGTCCAGCTGACCGCTCTTAATCTTGTCGCCAGAAATCTCGCAGACATTGGACAGAAGACGCTTAACCAGCTGGACAGCGCTCATTTCGAGGTTGAAGAGGGCAACAGGGATCTTGTGATCTACCGCCATATACTTGGCCATAGATACAACGAATGCCGTCTTACCCATAGCAGGACGAGCAGCGATGATGATTAAGTCGGATCTCTGCCAGCCTGCCGTCATCTCATCGATTGCAGGGAAACCAGAGGTAATACCACTAAGTCCGTCTTTGTTATTGGCGGCTTTTTGTATCTCCTCTACGGCATCCTTGACAAGAGGATTAATCTCGGAGAAGTCTTTCGATGAATTATTTTGGGCAATCTCGAAGAGACGTCCCTCGGCTCTCTGTAGTTGCTCAGCGATGTCCTCTGTATCCTCGTAAGCATCTTTGAGCACTTCGCTCGAGAAGCCAATCAGCCTGCGGCTAAGGGCTTTCTTCGCTAGTACAGATGCATGAAACTCTAGACTAGCCGTCGAGAGGACTTTCACCGTGAGTCCCGAGATATAGGCAGGCCCCCCGACTAACTCTAGTTGCTCAGTTCGCCTAAGCTCCTCGGTGACGGTAAGCATATCAATCGGGTGCTGGCTCAGAGCAAGGGTCGTCATAGCTGCGTAGATTAGTTCGTGGGCTTTGACGTAGAAAGACGTAGGGGCAAGCATCTCGCTCACTCGACTATAAGCGTCCTGCTCCAAAAGTATTGCTCCTAGTACGGCCTCCTCGAAGTCTACTGCTTGAGGTGGCATACGCCCATCAAGAGGCACGATGGGAGCATCCTTGGAGGACGTTTTACGCTTGGCTCGTTTAACTTCTGCCATAGTCGACTAGTCTAGTTTTAGTACAGCCAAGAAAGCTTTCTGGGGCACCTCTACGGTCCCAATCTGTTTCATACGCTTCTTACCTTCTTTCTGCTTCTCTAGAAGCTTACGCTTACGAGAGACGTCGCCACCATAACACTTGGCTGTAACGTCCTTACGAACGGCCTTAATCGTTTCACGGGCTATGACCTTAGCCCCGATTGCGGCTTGGATGGCAATATCGAACTGCTGGCGAGGGATGAGCTCCTTGAGCTTCTCGCACATACGACGACCAAATGGTACGCTATTGTCTACGTGCGTGAGCGTAGAGAGCGCATCGACAGACTCCCCATTGAGCAGTATATCTAGCTTAACGAGTCGGCTAGGACGGAATTCACTGATATGATAGTCGAACGAGGCATACCCCTTAGAGATACTCTTGAGCTTATCGTAGAAGTCAATCACAATCTCGCCTAGTGGCAGGTCGAAGAAAATTTCGATGCGATCGCCTGAGATATACTCCTGCTTGACGAGCTGACCGCGCTTACCCAGACATAGTGTCATGATTGGG
Source organism: Porphyromonadaceae bacterium (assembly GCA_030528445.1). Lineage (GTDB taxonomy): Bacteria > Bacteroidota > Bacteroidia > Bacteroidales > Porphyromonadaceae > Porphyromonas. Next base: position 16,298 of record JAUMYV010000042.1, read on the forward strand.
CCGATGTAGGCTGTATTGGTGATAATAGATGCACGGATATAGGGCTCCTCGATATGGTCGATGTGTGTAGGCTCTGGTAGTCCAGCGGGGTTGTGTACCTCGATGCAGTTGCCCTTCTTGTCATACACCTTGTACGATACGTTGGGTACAGTGGTGATCACATTCATGTTGAACTCTCTATCTAGACGCTCTTGGATAATCTCCATGTGCAGTAGCCCCAAAAAACCACAGCGAAAACCGAAGCCTAGGGCCGCAGAGCTCTCGGGCTGGAATGTGAGTGAGGCGTCGTTGAGCTGGAGCTTCTCCAGTGAGGTACGTAAGTTCTCGAAGTCCTCACTCTCGATTGGGTATAGCCCGGCGAATACCATAGGCTTAACCTCCTCGAAGCCCGCAATAGCCTCCTTGGCACCACCGACGATGTGCGTGATGGTATCCCCTACCTTGACCTCTTTACTGGTCTTAATCCCCGAGATGATGTAGCCCACATCACCAGTCTTGACTTCCTTGCGAGGCTCCATATCTAGCCGAAGCACACCGATTTCGTCGGCATCGTACTCCTTGCCTGTGGCGATGAACTTAACGTGATCCCCCTTCTTGATAGAGCCATTGACAACCTTGAAATAAGCGATGATGCCACGGAAAGGATTGAACACAGAGTCGAAGATGAGACACTGCAGAGGGGCATCTGGGTCGCCCTTGGGAGCAGGAATACGCTCAACGATAGCAGTGAGAATGTCCTCGATACCAATACCCGTTTTGCCACTAGCACGAATAATCTCCTCGCGCTTGCAGCCTAAGAGGTCTATAATTTGATCCTCCACTTCTTCGGGCATAGCACTAGGCAGGTCTACCTTATTGACGATGGGGATAATCTCCAAGTCGTGCTCTAGAGCCATATAGAGGTTAGAGATCGTCTGAGCCTGGATACCTTGAGCCGCATCGACGATGAGCAACGCTCCCTCGCAAGCAGCGATTGAGCGTGATACCTCGTAGCTAAAGTCTACGTGCCCTGGGGTGTCGATCAGGTTGAGCACATACGGCTCCCCATTGTGGGTATAATTCATTTGGATAGCATGGCTCTTGATGGTGATACCGCGCTCACGCTCCAAATCCATGTTATCTAGCACTTGCTCTTGCAGTTCCTTGCCCGTTACGGTCTGGGTCGTTTCCAACAATCTATCGGCCAAGGTACTCTTACCATGGTCGATGTGCGCTATAATGCAAAAATTTCTAATCTTATCCATATTATAGGTGCAAACTTACACAAAATACATCGATTGCTCAACTACCTACACATCTGGTCATCTGGGGCTAGCCTACTGCTAGGCAACCACCACCACATACTTTTGACCTAGCGATAACATAGCCAAACTCAAACAGCGGAAATATAAACTGATTGTTAGTATTTGTTAAAGACTCCCTCTCTCAAACCATAGCTCACAACGCTCAACTTGGAACAGTTGATACAACTACTCCGAAAAACTCTGAGAGATTCGTGGGGATTGTAGGACTAATCCTCGGCGATATGTACACAGATCCGAAAAGATTAGTGCAGAGAAATTCTGAAATTTGAGCCTATAGCCCATCAAGTGGCCAAGAAAATAAATATATCTACTTGTCTACTAGTATGTTGTGAAAAGGTTGTTTTTGAGGGGGATTTCCATTCAGCTGGGACTAAGCACCCAAAAGGAGGTCGAACGCAATCTAGAGCTTCCTAGGGGGTGACGTGTACTGAAAAAAGTTGACAGTGGGCGGGATGCAATCAGTATCCA
>JAUMYV010000043.1 GCA_030528445.1 Porphyromonadaceae bacterium
CGTATACGTATTAGACCGAAAACGTATACGTTTTGCGCCTGCAACCTATACCTATTAATTCGATTGATTGCTTACGCTCTTCATAGGCTCTCTATATTCTCTATGCCGAAGCTATAATTGAAGATTGGTAATCTCACTCTTAGATAAAAGAAAGGTGCTATGGAATTTCGCCACAGCACCATTAGGATTATCAATTACGGCACATCCATTACCCAATGAGGAAACCAAATGCTATATTGCGCATTGAATATCTTTAGTTAGCTTTGTTAGGATTTGTGAGAACTGTTTGATAACATTATTATTAACACTATAAACGCATCTAATCAAAATGAAACATCGGTTATTAGTCTCTCTAGCCTGTCTTGGTTCTCTAGCTTGGGCTAACGAGAGTGCTCCACTATGGTTACGTCATCAAAGGATTAGCCCCGATGGTCGAACCATTGCATTCTGCTACAAAGGCGACATCTACTCGGTACCAAGCTCTGGAGGACGTGCACAACGCCTAACCTCCAACCCTGCCTACGATACCACTCCTGTCTGGAGCCTCGATGGCAAACAGATCGCTTTCTCCAGCGATAGAGAAGGCTCAGATGATCTCTACATCATGCCTGCCCAAGGAGGTGTAGCCAAACGCCTTACCGTGGGTAGTGGCAAGGAAACACCAATCGCCTTTCTCGATGATAGCACGGTACTCTTCCAAACCTACCTGATGCCAGATCGCCAATTCGATCTATACCCTAGTGGTATGTTTGCACAAATCTATGCCATGCCTACGAGTGGAGGTCGCCCTAAACTATGGAATTCTATTCCGATGGATGGCATCAGTATATCTAGCTCGGGGGAGATTCTATATACAGACATAAAAGGGTACGAAGACTATTGGCGCAAGCATCACACCTCTTCTATTGCTCGTAACATCTGGCACATCGATAAACAAGGGAGATACCACAAGCTCACCAATTTCTCAGGAGAAGATCGCAACGCTATTTGGGATGGACAGGGAGGTTTCTATTACCTGAGTGAGCAGGATGGTACATTCAATGTTTTCCACAGATCACAAACAACCCCTAGCAACAAAGACAGACAGCTGACCCACTTCTCTGGCAACCCCGTCCGCTTCCTAAGTCGAGCCTCGAATGGTACGCTCTGCTTCGGCTACGATGGACAGATCTACACGATGCGCGATGGGGAGCAACCACAATTGGTCAGTGTAGATATTGTCCTCGACGACGAAGAGCGGCCAATAATCCCACAGATTCTTCGAGGCAATGCGATTAGATCATTCTCCGTTGCTCCCTCTGGCAAAGAAATTGCTTTCGTAGAGCGAGGTGATGTCTATGTGGTGAATGTAGAGTTTGGTACGACTAAGCGCATCACCAATACGGCCGAGCAGGAACGCTCTGTAGATTTCGCTCCCGATGGCCGTAGCATTGTCTATGCAAGTGAACGAGGCGGACAGTGGCAAATCTTCCAGAGCGAACTAGCACGCAAAGAAGATCTTAATTTCTCGTATGCCAAAGAAATACGAGAGAAGCAACTGACACAAGGAGATCTCCCTTCCTTCCAACCCCAGTTTAGTCCCGACGGCAACGAGATTGCTTTCCTAAGAAATCGCACGAGCATAGTTGTACTCAACCTCAAGAGTGGCAAGGAACGGGTCGTAATGCCCGAGCACATCAACTACTCCTATACAGATGGCGACCAAGACTTCGTATGGAGCCCCAACGGCAAATACATCATGACGAACTATATGGGCGATGGAGGCTGGATGCATGTGGACTGCGCGGTCTACAACGCCGATGGCAGTGGTCTAAAGGTAAACTTGACACAGAGTGGCTACAACGATGGTAATGGCAGATGGGTACTGGACGGAAAGGCGATCCTCTTCGGTAGCGACAGAGCTGGTTACCGAAGCCACGGAAGCTGGGGCGCAACCCGAGACCTATATTTGATGTTCCTCGACCATAAGGCATACGAGGATTTCATTAAAACAAAGGAAGAACGAGCCATAGACAAGGAAATTAAGGAAGAGGCCGAAAAGCTTAAAAAGAAAGAGCAAGAAAGCAAGGATAAGAAGAAGAGGAAGAAGAACAAGGCTAGCAAAAAAGATGATGATACGGCCAAAGATAAGGCCGAAATATCTAGTCTAGACCTAGAGCAACGCGAGCGTCGCACCCTTCGCCTGACGAGAGCCTCTGGAGCAATCCTTGACGCAGTGATGAATAAGGAAGGGACGAAAATCTACTACATAGCCAGATTCGAGAGTAGCATAGACCTATGGGAGTACGATGTGGTAGAGCGAACTACCAAAATCCTCGTACCACAAGCCAACGGCGGTTCGCTAGAAATGGCAGCAGACGGCAAGACTCTCTTCTTAGCTAGCTTCAATGGTTTGAAAAAACTCGATGGCACAAGCCTCAAACCCATCAGCATATCTGCCGAATTTGAGCAGAAGCCTATGGCCGAGCGAGAGCATATCTTCTCTCACGTTTGGCAGCAGGTGCTAGACAAGTTCTACGACCCCAAGCTCCATGGTGTAGACTGGCAGAAGTACCGCTCTGTGTATGCTAAGTTCATCCCACACATCAATAACAATCGAGACTTCTCAGAGATGCTCAGCGAAATGCTTGGCGAACTCAATGCCTCGCACACTGGCGCCCGTGCCATGATGATTGGGAGTGCTAGGAGTACAGGTAGGCTAGGTGCTTTCTTCAATCCCAAATACGATGGAGCAGGCTTCATGATCGAAGAGATTATGCCAGGTAGTCCTCTAGCCCTAGCAGAAGGTAAAGTTCAGGAGGGGATGATCATCGAGAGTATTGATGGAGAAAACATCGAGGCCAATCGAGCTCTGGCGTACTATATGCAAGGCAAAGCTGGCAAGAAGACCCTGCTCGGTCTGCGCCATCCGAGTACAGGCAAGACAAGTGAAGTCATAGTAAAACCGATTAGCTTCTATCACGAGCGAGAGCTCCTCTATGAGCGTTGGCTCAAACAACGTGCAGATTTGGTAGATAAGTGGAGCAACTCTAGGGTTGCCTACGTCTACGTTAGACAGATGAATAGCCCTAGCTTCCGTACAGTATTTAAGGATTTAATGGGGAAATACCGCAATAGAGAAGCCGTTATCGTCGATACGCGCTACAATGGTGGCGGATGGCTCCACGAGGATTTGGCTATCCTACTGAGCGGACGCAAGTATCTTACCTTCAACCCTCGCGGGCAGTACATTGGAGACGACCCATTTATGCAGTGGAGTAAGCCAAGCTGCGTACTCATGAGTGAGGGGAACTATAGCAACGGACACGGCTTCCCTTGGGTGTATAAGGAACTCGGCATCGGCAAGCTGATTGGTGCTCCTGTGCCAGGTACGATGACGGCTGTATGGTGGGAACCAATGTTTAACAACAGCTTGGTCTTCGGCGTGCCACAGGTAACCTGCCAAGACCTACAAGGCAGGGCTCTTGAGAATATGGAGCTAAAGCCAGACATTGAGGTCTACAATAGCCCAGAAGATTATCTCACGGGGCAAGACACGCAGCTCAAGCGAGCTGTCGAAGAGATGCTCAAGGCTATTGATGCGAAGAAATAACTTAGCAGGGTTTTCCGCCAGGTTAGCATAAAAACAGATAGAGCCGCAACCATCATGTGGTTGCGGCTCTATCTGTTTTACCCGAAGTGAACTTCGGGCAGATCACTCTGACCCTACCAGTTCTGCCCACAACGGATACGATCGTCGAAGGCCGTTAGAGCAGCCTTAGCCCCCTCGCCCATAGCGATTACAATTTGCTTGTAGGGCACGGTCGAGCAGTCACCCGCAGCATATATGCCCTCAACCGAAGTGCGGCAACGCTCATCTATCACGATCTCCCCCATCCTATTGCGTTCGACTATACCGTCGAATACCTGGGTATTAGGAGCTAGTCCAATCTGCACAAAGACGCCATTGACGGGTAGATCAAAGGGTGCACTACCATCACGAGGAGCGACCTTGAGGGCTGATATACCTGTACCATCACCTACCACTTGCTGAGTAGCTACGCTCTTGTATACAGTAACGTTGGGTAGGGTCATGATCTTGTCTTGGAGTACCGTATCGGCCTTGAGTGTATCGGCAAACTCAAGCACAGTAACGCTCTTGCAGATACCAGCTAGGTCAATGGCTGCCTCGATACCAGAGTTGCCACCACCTACTACTGCTATGTCCTTGCCCTTGAAGAATGGCCCGTCGCAATGCGGACAGAATGCTACACCACGACCGATATGCTCTGCCTCACCTGGTACACCTAGACGACGCCAAGCAGCACCAGTGGCGATGATCACCTGAGGAGCAACCAGAATCTCGCCAAAAGAGGTCTTAATCTCCTTGAGCTCACCAACAAGTTCTAGTCCCTCTACTCGGCGTTGCTCCAGAATATCAATACTGTATTCGCTCGCATGTAGCTTAAGGTCTGCAGCGAGTTGAGTACCCGTAGTTCTGGCTACAGAGGGGATATTCTCAATTGCAGTCGTTTCGTTTACCTGACCTCCGACGCGCTCCGCCACCAGACCGACCTTGAGTCCTTTACGAGCCGAATAGATCGCAGCAGCAGTACCTGAAGGTCCTGCACCAACGACTACGAGATCGTACTCCTTGCGAACGAGCTCCGTTGGAGCTTGATCATCCTTACCCACTTTTTCCTCTAGTTTCACTAGAAGCTCACCTAGGTTACTCTGACCGATGTGTAGAATCTCATCCCCAACATATACCGTAGGTACAGCAGAGATCTTACGTGCATTCACTTCGTCTTGGTACACAGCACCGTCCACCATCTCATGCGTTACACCTTCGCCTGCGATCAGAGCGATTAGATTCATCGACTGTACAACCTCTGGGCAGTTGGTACAAGTCAAGGAAACATACGAGGTTAGTTTGATTGGCTTTTTGAGTGCCTTGATCCGACGAAGAAGCACTTCGTCGGGGAGGTTCTTACCCTTGCCATCAGCATTGAATACAGCAAGAATAAGACTTGTAAATTCGTGTCCAGTAGGGATACCTCGGAAGCTCACGCCCGTGTCCTGCCCATTGCACAAGATAGCCAAACGCAATTCGTCTGTTTGTGACACCTCTATCTCCAGTTTATCGCTGGTGGAGACGAAGTCGATAATCATTTCTGTTAATTCCTGTCCTTTGGCATCGGGCGTCGCACTAACTTGGAGCGTGTACTTGTTTTCTAGGGCTGAGAATATGCCACGGATCTGATCCAATACAGCTTGTTCGAGTCGCATAGTAGTAATCTGATTTGATACAAAAAGGCAAGAGGATAGAGGCTGTGCCTACTAGTCCTCTTGCCATAAGTAATGTTAAGTGATAGCTTGCTTAGATCTTACCCACTAGATCGATGCTTGGCTTGAGAGTAGCATCGCCTTCCTTCCACTTAGCAGGACAAACTTGACCAGGGTGCTCGTGAACAAACTTAGCAGCCTTAATCTTGCGCAGTAGCTCTTGAGCATCACGACCGATACCGTTGTCATGAATCTCTGCAATCTTAACCTGCCCCTCTGGATTGAATACGAACGTACCGCGATAGGCCATACCTTCTTCTTCGATCATCACACCCATAGCACGTGCGAGGTGACCAGTGGGGTCCGCTAGCATCGTGTACTGAATCTTATTGATCGTATCTGTCGTGTCAGACCAAGCCTTGTGCACGAAGTGGGTATCTGTGCTGATGGAGTAGATCTCTACGCCTAGAGCCTGAAACTCTGCATAGTTGTCGGCTAGGTCTGCTAGCTCTGTAGGACATACGAACGTGAAGTCTGCTGGATAGAAGAAGAATACAGACCACTTACCCTTGAGGTCTTCGTGCGATACCGTTACGAAGCCTTCTCCCTTACGATAAGCCTGAACCTTAAATTCTGGCAACTGGCTATTGATAATGCTCATTGTTTTGTTCGATTAATATGGTTTGGTAATTAACTATGGTGCAAAGCTAGAGTATTATTCACCCTTCTCCAATCAGATTTATATATTCACCTATTGGCAAATCCTATTAGACTTGGCTATGCCCCCCAATCATCTGCCTGAGCAGGTGCAGAGCCTTATCCTCGGCGGCACGCATACGCTGCTCTTCCACCTCGGTTTTATCCCCTAAACCGACCAAATGTAGTAGACCATGCACGATAACGCGGTACAGCTCATCAAGGAGGGCTACTCCTAGCTGCTGAGCATTACTAGCCACCGTGTCTAGGCTGATGAGCATATCGCCAGAGATACAATCGCCGACAGTCTCGTCAAAAGTAATAATGTCTGTGTAGTAGTCATGGTCTAGAAACTCTCGATTGACCTGAAGGATTCGCTCGTCGGAGCAAAATTGGTAGCAAAGATCTCCCACATGCTTGCCATGACTACGCGCCACCTCGGTAAGCCAGCGCTTGAGGATGCGCCTAGGAATGCGGGGTAGACGTACGTCCTCCTCTGTATAGAATGCAATCATAGGTTATCTTCTTAGCGACGTGGACGCATGTTTTTATTGAAGAAGTAAGCTAGTCCCAGTAGGTTTACTAGCCCTAGTACAGCCCCTCCTGCTACCACGATTCGCTGGGCTTCGTTGAGCCAAATACACCATATAGCAGCCCCAACTACAATCACGGCGGCAATAATCTTGAGAATAAGGTTCGTTTGTCTGACGTCTATTTTCATCGCTCTATTATTTATTATAGTCTGTAGTTAAATCCGAAGCTAATAAGCTCATTAAATTGCAAATATCTATTCCACCCAGAGGCAGGGCGCACTGCATCGTCGAAGCGAAGCTGTACGTTGATGCGCGTAGAGAAGTAGCGCCCAATCTTCATATCCAGTGTATTCTCCCACTCAGTTTCGACGTTGGCATAAGAGGTGTTGAAGTAAAAGCGAGATTGCCACGTAAGATTCATATTGATATCCCATTGCATACTTGCCCTTAGGGTCGAACCAAAGCGATGAAAAGATGGCTTCTGCTCACTCAAGCCATGGCGGCCTAGATCAATATCTCTGCGAGCAGTGCTACGATAAGTATAGGATATGGGAGCTAAGTTCATTGAATAGGCAAACTTGCGACGATAGACCTTCGTAGACTTGCTACTATAGTCAAACTTCATTCCCAAACCTATATTTAGGGTCATAGGTGCTAGCAGAGCAGACTGCAGGACATTTGTATTACCCTTATAGTTATTCAGTAGCTGAGTGCGTGCCTCTGTATCGAGGGTGTAGAACCACCGCTTGCTCGCCTTGAGACCGAAGTTACTACGCAAGCGTAGCAGATCGTCTGCAATGCGGAAGCTCCGCACCCGGTCTTTCTCCGATTTATCCGTATTGTATATGCTGAGTTTACTCTCGAGTTCCGTTTTCCAGTTAATTGACTTCTTGAGGTAGATCATCGAGGCATAGCTGCGCATAATCAAGTTCAAGTTGGACGAACCACCCTTGTGCCAGTTATCCGAAACATGGTTTTGAGAGAACTGTGCGCTACACTCGAAAGCTGGAATCCAGTAGCGACGCTCAATCTCCTGTAGCTGTAGTGCCTCGGCCAGTTGCTTAACGCTACGTTGCTCGAAACGCTGCTCTAGCATCTGTGGATTGACATTGAGGTTGGAGATGCCTAGAGCCTCTCTAGTACCCAAAGCCTCTGCGCCATAATGGAAGAGATCGATACGCTGCTGCTGCAGGGCGAACATCGTATGGTTCATAAGTCTTAGCTTCAGCCCCAAATCGGGAGCAAACCTGAGCGTTGAGACTTGGTAGCTAATAACATTGGGAGCGTAAGTGTAGGTCGGGATTGACACAGCGAGAGGCTCTGACTTATGAGCAATCTCGGCAACCGCTCCATACTTAGTCGCAAGTGGGAGGCAGATTTTGTAGGCAAGAAGAGACGGAGCTTGGTGCTTCACACCTAGATCACCCACCTGGAGATATTCGATTAGGGGTGATTGCTCCCGCCGATACATCAGAGCAAGCAAGGAGCTATCTACAACAGAGGACGGGGTATAGTATGCCTCAGAAGAGATTGTCTTCGAGAGTAAACTATCTAGATTATACCGAATCGAGTCTGTGCTTTGGGCGAATAAATCGCCCACTGCCGAAGCGAAGAGTAGAACCAAGTATGTATATATGTATCTAATTGATTGCCTCATCTATTACTCATTTCATTACCAATACAAAGGTAGAAAACACTTTATTCATTCCCAACCTACCTACACTTACCAGGCAGGCTCATGGGGCTATTCGTTTTGTTAATTCAGACCCACCCTCGAGAAGACTGGCTCAACCTCAACCACAACACCTTTAATCAACTGTAAATAAACACGTTTCACACTTCCACGAAAACATTCGAATTTTTGTATATACGGAAATAAATTTCCGTATATACTCCGATAAATTTTCTTATATACGAAAATTCATTCCTTTACGTGCAAGCTTTGGGATGCGCGAATTAAGTCGTCCGACATTCCGTATGAAGGAGGCTTTGCAATGATGAAAATCTGCAAGCTTCTTACCATTTACCAGAGAGAATAAGAACACTTGCAGATTTATCAAAATTCTATCAATCGTAGCCTGCCTACTCGACCTGCAAGACAAGCCCCTTGAGGTATTCGCCCTCTGGATGATAGATCGACACTGGGTGATCCACTGGCTGGGTCAGCTGATGCAAGATACGTACATGGCGCCCCGAAGACGCAGCTGCTGTGAAGACAGCCAAACGGAACTCCTCTCGGCTGACAGCCTGCGAACAGCTGAAAGTGAAGAGAATACCTCCGGGAGCAATTTTGTTGAAGGCTTGAGCATTGATGCGACGATAGCCAATGAGCGCATTGCGTAGCACTTGGCGGTGCTTGGCAAAGGCTGGCGGATCAAGAATGATCATATCGTATTCACCCTGTGGCATCTCCTCTAGGTAAGCGAAAGCGTCTTGGGTAATACTGCGATGCCTATGACATTCGCCGAAGTTCAGTCTAACGTGTTCCTCTGTCAGATACATGGCCTTGGTCGAGCTATCTAGAGAGTCGACACGCTCTGCCCCTCCCCTAAGGGCATACAGAGAGAATCCGCCAGTGTAGCAGAAAGCATTGAGCAGGCGTCTACCTCTAGCATACCGCTCCACGAGCGCACGGTTATCCCGTTGGTCTACGAAAAAGCCCGTCTTCTGCCCCCTAAGCCAGTCGGGCATAAACTTGATGCCATTCTCCCATACTGGTGCAGCCTCGGTATGGCCGATGAGGAATCCATCGTCGCACATCTCCCTCTGCTCTCGCGTGGGGAGCGTCCCTTGGCTCTTGTAGTAGATAGCACGTATCACATCGGAACCACATAGATCTTGGTAAACCTGCATCAGAGCTTGAGCAATGACCTCTCTAGCATAGTGCATCCCCATGCTGTGCGCCTGCATCACGGCTGTATCTCCATAGACATCAATGATGAGACCGGGCAACTGGTCGCCCTCGCCATGCACGAGGCGATAGACATTGTTTGGGGTAGCTCCATCGGCCTCGGCACGAAGCAGACCGCAAGCTAACCTCAACTGCAGAGCTGTGGCCAAGCGCGCCTGCCAGAACTGGGGCTCGATCTCCTCATTGCCAATGAAGCTGAGCATACGCACCGCGATGCTTGCCTCGGCATAGTGCCCTACGCCTAGAGGATCACCCCTGTGGCTCTCTACGCGCACCAGACAGCCGTCGTAGAGCTCACCTTGAGTTGATGCGATGGCACGAGAGAATAGCCATGGGTGGAAGCGCAGTAGGGACTCCTCTTTGCGTGGGAGTAGACGCACACTAGATATATCCATCGTGACTAGAGTAATGCAAATTGTACGGGGGCTGGATCGGGCTGGGTCATTAGCTCTCGATAGATGCGTAGGCATGCCCATGCATCTAGAGCGGCATAGTGTTGCTGAGCGGGGCTTAGGTTAGTGGCTTCCCAGTTACTCATTCTCTGCCCCTTGCTCATATATTGCGAGAAGACGATGCCATAGATTTTCTGCAAGCTAGCGTCTCTGATGCCATAGCCGGGGCAAAGGCTCTGTAGCTCTACGAAGCCCTTTGGCTCGAAGTCGGCAAGGCGACGCAGAGTCGTTTTGTCATCCTTGAGGCTAAGACCAATCTTGAGAATATTAGGGTTCTCCAGCAGAGCAATGAGTGGCTCTGGCATCCCTATTTTGTTGAGTCTAAAGAGGTAGCAGATTTCATCTGTCGACACCTGCAGTAGAGCCACTTGGTTGCGTTTACCTGGTATGAAGCAAGGCTTCGTCTCTGTGTCTATGCCCAAAGCATCAGCTTGCTCTAAATCAGAGATTGCTAACTTGACATTGGCTAGGCTGTCGATGATGCGTATCTGCCCGGGAAATTTAGCCACAGGCAGAGCATCTAGCTCCTCTTTGCTGATCTGGCTGGGATAAGGAGGATTTACAAATCTATATCGTTTCTTACTCATAGTCTTGCATTGATAGGTCTGTCTCTTCGTCGTCTGCCTCCATCTCCTCTTCGTCCTCTTCCTCTGGCAGGCTCATGGTGTAGACCTGATGTAGCGCAGACAGAGCCGAGAGTAGCTGTATCCCCCAGTGCTCCCTCCAGTAGAGATAGCAGCGACCTATAGCAGCGGGCAGGGCAATGGTATTCTCGGCTCGCAGAATGCCAAGCAAATTGCCTATGTGCTGGTAGACATCGGCAAGCGCTTCGCTGATGGTAGCGGCTAGCGGAGTATCGCTATACTGCATCTCGGGAGAGAAAGTCGTCAGATAGCTATCGTACTCACCGAGTATATGTTCTAGACGACCACGCACACGATCGTAGGCCTCTTGAGTGATGTACTCCTCGATATAGTCTTCGTCGCTTGAGTAGAAGTATTCGGGCAAACGGAGCATTTGGGCATATAGGCGAGGTAGTAGCTCGATGAGGCGACGAACCACCTCACGCCTCTGCCCACCCTGCTCTAGCAGAGCAGCTAGCTCGACTCCCGTGCGAGCAAAATCTATCAGCTCTGCTGTGTAGAGATTGCTATTATTCTGATCCATATTCATAGGTACAAAGGTAGCATCTTTGGCGCTATGTATGGCGCTCTGCATGGTAGCTAGAGCGCACGAGAGGGCCACTCTCGATGTGTGGGATTTTCTTCTCCATACCTAGGATGCGTAGCTTGGCAAACTGCTTGGGATGTACGTACTCGACTACAGGCAGGTGCTTGCGCGTAGGCTGCAGATACTGCCCAATCGTTAGGACTGATACGCCGATGCGCTTAATGTCGTCCATCAGCTCTAGCACTTCTTCCTCCGTTTCGCCTAGACCAAGCATAATGCCTGTTTTAGCGCGAACGCCACTGCTAGCGATACGCTCCAGCACACGCAGGCTCATATCGTAGGTGGCCACGTGGCGCACCGAAGGGGTCAACCTGCGGACAGTCTCGAGGTTATGCGAGATAACCTTGGGTTTGAGCTCTATGATTTTGTCTACAAGCTCTAGATTGCCATTGAAGTCAGGGATGAGCACCTCGATTGTTACCTCTGGAGTGGTACGCTGTATTGCCTCTATGGTGGCTACCCAATGAGCCGCCCCATAGTCTGGCAGGTCATCTCGGTCTACGCTAGTGATGACCGCATGCCTTAGCCCCATCGTTTTGATGCTATCGGCCACTTTCTGTGGCTCCTCGGGCTCGAGAGGGGGTGGCGTACGGCTCGTCAGGGTATTGCAAAATCGGCAGGCACGAGTGCAGTGCGCGCCCCCGATCATAAACGTCGCCGTGCCGGCACTCCAGCACTCGCCGAGATTGGGACATCGCCCGCTTGTACAGATGGTGTTGAGCCTGTGCCCCTCAATAGTTGTCTTAGTATCTGTGAACGTACTATTGTCCCCGAGCTTGATCTTGAGCCACTCGGGTTTGCGTACGCGACCTGTTTTTGTTGTCTTGGAGTTATCCATTTGTTTTGATGTTGTCTATTGTTTAGAAAACAGCCGAAACGGATTCTTGTTTGTCTGCGCCCAAAGATAGTAGACAATGGCCAATTCCCGAGCACTCCCTTGGGGTCTTGGGTTCAAACTCCAGGCAACTCACACGCTCAAGAGTAAATTGCCGAGAACTCAACGCACAGACTCCCCCCCTAGATTTATATTTTAGCTCAAATTTCAGAATGTTGATGAGAGAAAGGCTTAAACAAGGGGCAAAAACGACACACCGCGTATTTGGCGTCTAGAAGGCTCTAGGTTGAGTTTGACTTCGTTTTGGCACTTAGTCCCAGCCAAACAAAAACAATCGTCCAAAACACACATCTTGCATATATCTAATAGACAAGCATATAAACATGAAATTTAGCCCAATTTTATCCGTTCAATGCAATCATTTCAGAATTTCTCTGTACTAATCTTTTTGGATGCGTGCACACATCGTGGCGAATTAGTCCTACAATCCGGAAAAATCACTCACAGATTTTCCCCAAGAAACACACTCGCTCCACCCAAACGCGTCTTCAGTTCGTCCAATTTGAGCCAAATCCATTTACAGACTTTAACTAAAAAAGCGAAAACCGAATTTACCACGGAGGCACTAACGAATAACCCTCTACCTAGAAGATGCAAGGATGTAATATCCTCTACCAATACACGAAGGATTACCGGATTTACAGAATATTTTATATCCACAAGACTTTGTATTGTTTTGATTCATGCTTTTTGTTACATTTGCGCTTAGCAGACGGCGAGAGGAGGTAATAGCCACATACAATGCAGTCTGTATGGGCTTGCACCTATTTCGATAATAAACCGCCCAAGACACTTCACACGATGCCTCCATTTCGCAAACAAATCGCAGTTTGTGCGGCAACATATCATCTTGGGGATATAGCCTTATCTTCCCTCGCGTGTCTAGGCACGAGAGGCTACGCTACTCGGTAGTGTAGATAAACTGTCCTTGATGAGCTTCGTATCAGTGGGCTTATTTAGTATCATCCATCCCTTATAGTTTTAATTTGCTAACATGAAAAAGTATCTTCTTACCACATTGGTTGCCACCCTAATGGCCTCCACGCTCCACGCAGAGGGAGATACGCCTAAGGTTATGAAACTGGTGCTACATAGTAGTAGCGGTGGCGAGCTAGAGAGTGTCGCTCTACAAGACATTAGGCGTGTTTCGTTCGAGCAGGACAACTTGGTGATCCAGCAGCACGATGGCAAGACAGTGAGCAAGCCCCTAGCATCTGTACACAAAATGTTTTTTGAGATGCGGGAGGGTGTCGGCATCCAACCCCTTCTAGAGGGTCGTACCCTTAGTCTGGCCTACTCTGAAGAAGGCGTATCTATCCTAGGTCTACCCGAAGAGCAGGGCTTCCCGCTCCTGATTTTTGGTCTTGACGGTAGACTCGTGTACCAAACGCCCTACTACCGCAATAGAGGGACAATCCCTACCGCTGGCTTCAGCTCGGGCATCTATCTTATTCGTATCAACAATCGCACACTTAAATTCAACAAATTATGAAAAAGCTAACTCTACTCCTATCCGTGCTTATACTTAGCCTAGGCTATCTCACAGGTCTGAATGCTCAAGAGAAAAGGCATAAGATGACCCTACACTTCAAACCAATGGCCGAGGGCTACAAACCCGTCAAGCAAGGATACTTCGTCGATAAGCTCGACTCAATTACCTTTAGCAACAAAGTGTTTGATATGGGCTTCAAGATGACCTTCAAACACAAAGAAAGAGACAAAGGAGAGATCAACATCGTGCCACAAAAGGATATTCAGAGTTGGAAGATGAAGATTGTCGAGGAATGGAAGGTCAAGAATGCACCAGACGATATCCTTATTATGCGTCTAAAAGGAGACACCCAAGAGCAAGAGCGCTCTGGTGTCCTCAATGGCACTCTGCAAGGATTGACACGCAAGATGACATACATGATCTACGCCTATGGGATAGATGCAGAGGGAACGACAGGGCCGCTAACTCGTCTATCCTTCAGCATCCCAGACTTCCCTCTCGTTGGTTCGCCCAAAATCGACGTCAAGTTCTCCGAAATTACGCATAGTAGCTTCAAGGTGACTTTCAAGCCCAATAAAGATGTGAAGGGATATTACTACCTAGGAGGCGACAAGGCTTCTATGAGTGAAGCCTACAAGCAGACTCCATTTGGTGCATTCCCCAATCTAGACGAATATGTGAAAGCTTTCGGAGCAGACTTCAAAACTAGACAGCCTCATACTGGCGAGACGTCTATGACCTATAATGATTTAGTACCCAATACACTACACGGGATCTACATCATCCTGCTAGACCAAGCTGGTCAGCCCTCAGAGCTACAAGTATTCGACGTTACGACTCTCAAGAAGGGGACAAGCCAACCATCGAGAATCAAAATCACAGTCCTAGATGTAGCTCACGATAGGATTAAAGCACAGGCAGAGCCTGATGAGAACACAAGCGTCTTCCGCTTTATGTTGGTTGAGAAGGCTAAATATGACGAAGATTCAGCTGGCCTCATTAAATTCCTCAAGGAACAGCCCAACTCTAGCAACTTTCCCATCTCTACCAAGACTGACATAGCAGAATGGCATGATCTACCAGCCAATACAGAATACTATCTGGTGGCTGTGGGGCAGAATGGCGATGACAAGTGGGGAGAACCCACTGTAGTTGCAGTTAGGACTAAGCCAGCCCCAGCAGGAAGTAGTGCCAACCCCAAGGCCAATGTAATTCCACTGCGTGCTTCGGCTAAGGTTGGTCAGCTAGAGCTTAACGTACACTAGGGTCGTAAGCGGACTTGATAGGGTTAGCAATAACCCGAAACCAAACAGCGAGAGGGCTGTGCAGGATGATGCTCCTAGCACAGCCCTCTCGCTGTTATCTTGCGCTAATCGATTACTTCGCTAGCGTGATGTCTACACGACGCGCCAGATGATAGTTGCGGACTTGTCGATCGACTCCTCCTGTAAACGTCTCGACCTGATTCGTAATACCTGCCTCTTTGAGGAAGCTAACAGCGGCTTGCATGCGCTGCTGAGCCAACTGCTCGTTACGCTTAGCATTGCCATCGGAAGAAGCAAAGCCCAGCACACGCACCTTAGCTTGAGGGTGCTGACGAAGGAAATCTACGACCTCTAGCAAGGTCTTATTGGACGAAGCATCCAGCTTGGAGCTACCAACAGAGAAGTAAACAGAACGCTTAAAGTCCGAAACATCTACCACCGATACGGTATCTACCTTATGCTCCACGATGCGCACAGTGTCCGTCACCGATACGACCGTTGGGGCTTGTAGATTCATCTGAGGTATTTGAGGCATCCTGATGGTGTCCATACGATGTATCTGCACCGTATCGATGCGATAGACGGTATCTACCCGATGCTTCTGCTGGAGCAAACGGCTGAGCTGTTCCTCCAAACGAGCGACGCGATCTTGATCTACCCGAGGGGTAGTTCCTACAAGTTGGATTTGGGTATCGAGAGGAGTAGCCTTGCCATTACGGCGAATAATTGTCTTGTTATTAGGGGCAGCAGCATCAGCTCTCTGGTTGAGCAGTAGCATTAGCATTGTCTCGATCCGATCTAGGCGAGCATCATAGCTCTCGGTGCTACGCTCGCGAGCAGGAGCCTGCGGTGCTACATAGTAGCTATCGCTACCACCCTGCACGACTGGAGCTACTTGAGTCCTAGAGTTGAGTAAGTGCAGAAGCAACTGCTGTCTAAGCAGACTGGTCTTGACATCCTCTCTTGAGTTAGTTCGCTGCTTACGAAGCGACTCGGATAGCTCCTTGAGTGCTCTCTCAAGATCTTCTTGATCGATCTCAATGAGCTCTTCGCCAGACTTCGAGACCGAACCAACCACACCTCTGTCGGTGCTCTGTGAGAATGCACTCACAGAGAGACCGAGACCGAGGAATAGGGCAAAAAGCTTGTTCATACCTATATTCATTAGTTGATACAGATTTAGAACTTCAAGCTATAGCCAACAGAGAACTGATGATTCTTGAACTGAGGACGAAGGCTATAGTCTGCGAAGAATCTGCCTCCGAAGACACTCTTAATACTTGTACCTAGGATAACGTTGGCTCCAAAGCGACCATTATTATTGATGTCGGAGTAGCCAAACCCTACGCCTGCATAAGGTGCAATCTTGGAGTTGGCACCGAAATCGAAGCGATAAGTTAGGTTAGCAGTAGCGACCCAAGCAGTCTTATCTCCGAAGCCATAAGAGAACTCGGGAGAGAAGAAGAAGGCAGATTTACCAAGCTGCCAGCTTGGACGCACAGCAACATTCCAGGTAGTGGCATCGCCAATACCAAGGCCAGTCATCACATCTACACTAGAGTACTTGAGATAGCTATCGCTAGATACTTGGTAAGACCTCGTGATGAGCTCCTCCTTGTTGTTGTCCAGTGTATGTACGCGAACTTCTCTCTTACCACTGCGCCCCTCTTGATCTGTCTCGATAATCTGAATAGGCTGCTGATTCATGCGGTTGGCAGACTCAATCATCTGCTGACGCAGGGCAGCTTCTTGAGCTCGATTCAACTTATTCTCAAGACCATCTACCTTACGTACAAGTTCCTCAGTCTTGTCGAGTACTCGCGAGAGCTCTGCATTTGGCATACTCTGGGGCTGAACCACAGGCTGTACCTGCTGCATGGGCTGACGATAGACGTTGTTGCCAAGTACACTGAACAGAAGGATCTTATCTAGATCGCTCATGCCACCAAGGTCAGAAGTCTTCTCTACCTTAGGCTGACTCTTCTCTACCACACGAGAGATAAGCTCCTCTAGCTGTGAGCGTGTCATCACCATGGTCTTGCCCTGTGGAGCGGCTACTACGTCGGCCTGCACTTCGCGCACAGCGCTGTCCTCTTCCTTCTTGAGCTTAGTAACGACCTCGTTCTTTTCCTCTACAATTTGCTTTCTCTCCTCGACGATCTGGGCCATTCTTTCTTGATCAAGCTCTTCGGCCGCACGAGCTAGCTCTTCGTTGAGCTCTGCAATCTGAGCATCATACTTAGCACGCATCTCGTTGAGCTTCTCCATATTGGCCTGACGCTCATACTGGCGCTCTCTATCGGCATAGCTACGATACATAGCCTCGCCACCACGGCTGCGGCTACCGAAGTTGAATCTAAGACCTGTCTGATACATCATACTCACACGAACCTGTGAAGGCTCGGTGACAGCCTTAACGTCTGGGTTCTCCTGCTCGTTGAGCATGGCATTGAAGTTACCATACAGAGCTATGTGGCGACCTAGAGGTATCTCGATACCAGCCCCCCCCATAGCAAACCATCCACTCTTGGCTTCGTGCTTGCCATTGATGTCTATATACTTTTCACGATTAACATCTAGATAACCTCCCCCAAGCAACAAGTAAGGCGTTACTCCACGAGGCTGATTGAGGCGGGCAATCAAGTTACCCCCATACATCTTCACATCGTCGGTCAAATTGAGACTAAGCTTGAGTGGATCCTTGGTTGCTGCATAGTAGAAACCGCGAATACCTAGCAGAGAGGTAAAGTCAATCCCTGCTGATCCGCCGACGAACCATTGATCCTGCATGATTGACTTGTTGTGTAGATCTAGATAAGCGATACCAGGCTCTAGGACGAACTTCATTCCTCTGAAGCCATCGCTATAGAGCGCACGATAGGCGCGTGTAATCTGGTCGCCACTCTGCTTACGACCTCCGAGATAGAAGTCGAGCGATGCCTGAGCGCCCCAGTTCTGCAATGTATTGTCGGGGTTGGCACCAGCTGCCAAGTAACGGTTGTTCTTGTTGACATTAAATAGGGTGTTCTTACCTTCTAGAGATAGGACTGCACGCTTGGTGAAGTTGATCTTCACACCAGCACCTAGAGCTCCGTAGAGCTGTTCTTCACGATAAGATTTGTCTTGCTCTGTATCATACTTAATGTTCATCACACCAGCACCAGCCGTCACGTAAGGAGTGAAGATTGTACCGGCCCAAAGATTAACTTTGAGCTCTCCCCCAATACGCTCGATTTGAGCCTTTGAACC
>JAUMYV010000044.1 GCA_030528445.1 Porphyromonadaceae bacterium
AAACCAATTGTAGAACTATCCCGCCCAACTGTCAACTTTTTTCAGTACACGTCAAGAAGAACGAGTGCGTTGAAAATTTTCGATACACTCGCTCATTTCTTACCTCCCTATATGCCATTCTTGAGCAGACAGACGAATAGACAAGCCAACATCGGGCATAGTCTCCACGATGTATGAATTAGTTTTTGTACTTTTGCGTGCAAATTGCCCTACTTGTGTCTACACAGATACTATTAGGCTATCAATAACGATATTATATTTCGCGATTAAACAACGGCTCATCACGATATGTCAGCTTCTATCAAGAAAAGACGCAGTACGCTCACGCAGATGCGCCTAGTCAGCATTGCCGGTCTTACGGTAAGTCTGTTTACCCTAGGGCTCATCGCCTTGATGCGTATTGGTGTCTACAGCCTTGGGCAGACCGTCAAGGAGCAAATCACATTCTCCATTGACATCCCCGAGCAAATGACTTCTAGAAACCAGCTAAAAGATCTAGAAAACAAGCTAAAACAACTGTCAGGGGTGATGAACCTCAACTATATCAATGCAGATAGTGCAGCCTCGGTAGTTGCTCAAAAAATCGGGCAAACACCCGAAGAGATGCTGGGACTACTAGGCTACAACCCGTTTAGCCCGATGTTTCAGTTCCAAGTTCATGCAAATAATTTAGTTCCAGATAGCCTACAGCTCCTAGAGACACAGATCGCAACCCTCGGGCTAGAAACAAGACTGAGCTACCAAGGCGATTTGCTAGAGTCCGTGGAGTACAATCGCCAGCGACTAGAGTGGATTTTCTGGGCTCTACTAGCCATACAACTCATATTTACATTCATACAGCTCAACAATACGACCCGACTAGGCATCTATGCCGATCGGCTCAAGATTCGCACCCTTAGCCTCGTCGGTGCTAGTAGCTGGTTTATCCGCCGTCCTATCGTTGGGCGATCGCTACTAGACGGACTCATATCTGCCGTACTTGCCATCGGGGCTCTGGGGATCTTCATCGTGGGAATCGGGCGTTGGTTCGATCTGCCTATCGCCCAGAGCCTGGATCTCAAGCTACTCGTGCTTGCCACAGTGGGGCTTGCTGTAGTCAGTATGCTCAGCTGCTCGGTTACAGCTCTTAGAGCTAGTCGCAAATACATACGTATGGACGGCAACAAAATCCATCTTATCTAGCTTAACGTATTATACAATCCATCGTTTATGACCTATAGTAAATATAACTATCTACTGATAGCCTTATCTGTGGCTATCATTGTCATAGGCCTCATGCTTATGTCGGGCGGAGGAGCTACCGACCCCGAGAGTTTCAACCCCGAGATTTTCTCTACGCGTCGCATCGTAGTAGCCCCCATAGTGTGCCTATCGGGATTTCTACTGATGATCTACGCCATCCTAGCTTCTCCCAAACGTAAATAAATCTATATGACAATCCTAGAGAGCATCATCATCGCTATAGTGGAGGGGCTCACAGAGTTCCTACCAGTGTCCTCCACCGGTCACATGATTTTGACCGAAGGGCTGATGCGTATGCAGAATACAGAATATCTGCGTGCTTTTACGGTTATGATTCAGTTTGGGGCTATCCTATCTGTAGTGATGCTATACTTCGAGCGATTTCTCCCTTGGCGCAATCAGCCTGGAGGGGACAACTATGGCCTATCGGGGTGGAGCCTGTATAGTCTCATGATTGTAGGTTGCATCCCTGCAGGAGTACTGGGGCTACTTCTTGAGGAATACATTGATCAGCTTCTAGGCAATCTGTGGGTGGTAATCGCGATGCTGTTCATAGGAGGTCTAGTGATGATTTATATGGATCGTCGCTTCACAAACAAGATTCCCCGTACCGTAACACCCAGACGTGCCTTCATCGTTGGGCTCTTCCAATGCCTTGCTATGATACCAGGACTATCTCGCTCTATGGCCACCATATTCGGGGGAATGCAACAGGGGCTAACGCGCCGCCAAGCAGCAGAGTTCTCATTCTTTCTGGCCATCCCCACCATGTTTGGAGCAACCCTACTCAAGGGCTATAAGCTCTACAAAACCTTTGGTATAGATATTTTTAGCGAGCATTGGCAGACTCTACTTATTGGCAATGTGGTAGCATTCTTAGTGGCGCTTGCGGCCATTAAGCTATTCATCGGTATTGTCACCAAGTACGGTTTCCGTGCTTTCGGTTACTACCGCATCATCATTGCCATCATCTTCGCCGCCCTAATGCTTATGGGCGTACCTATCCACTTAGGTTAGTATATGAGAGATACTATAGGTATGCTAAACCTCAAGGAGGGGGCAACGATCTACCTAGACAAACCTCTAGGTTGGAGTAGCTTTGGTTTGGTCAATAAGTTTCGCTACGAAGCCTGCCGTCATTTGGGCATCAAGAAGCTCAAGGTGGGGCATGCTGGCACGCTCGACCCTCTAGCGACAGGGGTGATGATCCTCTGTACGGGTAAGCATACCAAGCAGATCGAGAGCCTCCAGCAGGGAATCAAGGAGTACATCGCCGACATTCGTCTAGGGCAAACAACCCCTACCCTAGACCTAGAGAGCGAACCGGACGCATTCTTCCCCACGGAGCATATCACAGAAGAGCTGGTTCGCCAAACCTTAGAGCGGTTCGTCGGCACTATCGAGCAGACACCTCCGATCTTCTCCGCCGTCAAGGTAGACGGCAAGCGTGCCTATAAACAAGCGCGTAAAGGTCGAGACATTGAGATGCCTACCAAGCTGATTACAGTTCATGAGCTAGATCTACTCTCATGTGAGCTACCTAACATCCGCATCCGTGTCGTGTGTGGCAAGGGTACTTATATTCGCTCTCTAGCTAGAGACATCGGTGTGGCACTAGGCTCTGGCGGGCACCTCACAGCGCTACAGCGCACTCAGGTTGGCAACGTTAGACTAGAGAACTGCCTACAGATTGAAGACATTAAGCCTTTCCTAGAGGCACATGTACGGCCAAAAGAAAGAGAGGCAGAGGAAAAGACTAATTAATAATCAAGAATATAGAGGAATGAAACTATCTCAATTTAAAATTGATCTGCCAGATAACCTGCTAGCGAAAAAGCCCACTCACTTCCGCGACGAGTCGCGTATGATGGTGCTGCACCGAGATACTGGGGAGATTGAGCATAAGATATTCAAGGACGTGCTAAGCTACTTCGGCAAGGATGATGTATTCGTATTCAACGATACGAAAGTATTCCCCGCCCGTCTATATGGCAATAAAGAGAAAACAGGAGCTCAAATCGAGGTATTCCTCTTACGTGAGCTCAATAGCCAGTTCAAGCTCTGGGACGTATTAGTAGATCCCGCACGCAAAATCCGCATTGGCAATAAGCTCTACTTCGGCAAGGACGATAGCCTAGTAGCTGAGGTCATCGACAATACGACGTCTCGTGGTCGCACCCTTCGATTCCTATTCGATGGCACGCATGAGGAGTTCAAAAAAACACTCTTCTCAATGGGGGAGACGCCTCTGCCTAAGTATATGGATCGCAAGCCTACAGCAGACGACGTAGATCGCTATCAGACTCTATTCGCCGAACACGAAGGGGCTGTGGTAGCTCCTGCTGCCAATCTGCACTTCAGCCGTGAGCTGCTCAAGCGCATGGAGATCTACGACATTCACAAAGCTTTCTTGACTGTACACAACGGTCTAGGCAACTATCGAGACATCGACGTAGAAGACCTGACCAAGCACAAGATGGAGAGCGAGCAGATGATTGTACCCAAGGCTTGCTGCGAAATCGTCAATGCCGCAAAGGATGCCGCCAAGCGAGTATGTGCCGTGGGGACATCTACCCTGAGAGCAATCGAGACAGCCTGTGGCACAGAGCATCACCTCAAAGAATATGATGGGTGGACAAATAAGTTTATCTTTCCACCATACGACTTCGTCATCCCAACTGCTCTGATTACCAACTTTCACATGTCCAAGTCCACGCTCTTGATGATGACTGCAGCTTTCGGCGGATACGACCATGTGATGAATGCGTATAGCGTCGCTATCAAGGAGAAGTATCGCTTCGGTGCTTATGGCGATGCCTTGCTCATCATCTAGTGTATATGAAGCATCGGATTTTCCTCGCTCTGGGGAGCAATCAAGGTAATAGGTACGAGCTTCTAGAGCGAGCCATCAGTTGTCTAGACAAAGAGGTAGGCCAGGTTCTGCAAACCTCATCAATGATCGAGACGGAGCCATGGGGCTTCGTCTCGTCTTCGTTGTTTCTAAACGCTGTCGTAGAGCTAGAGACAGAACTCAGCCCCACTGCCCTACTAGATCGTACCCAAGACCTAGAGAAAGAGCTTGGGCGCAAGGAGAAGAGCCACAATGGGACGTACCAAGATCGCCCCATAGACATCGATATCCTACTCTACGACGATCTGGTGTTGCAGAGTGATCGACTCACACTCCCTCACCCTCTGATGCACAAGCGTCGCTTCGTCCTAGAGCCACTAAGCCAAATAGCCCCCGAGCAAATACATCCAGTGCTACAATGCACGGCTACGGAGCTACTGGCTGAGGTCTCCTAGAGCATCTCGACTTTGATGCGCCTAGTCTATACCCCAGCAGTATA
Source organism: Porphyromonadaceae bacterium (assembly GCA_030528445.1). Taxonomy (GTDB): domain Bacteria; phylum Bacteroidota; class Bacteroidia; order Bacteroidales; family Porphyromonadaceae; genus Porphyromonas. The sequence continues at coordinate 4,593 of JAUMYV010000044.1, forward strand.
TTTCTGGCAGCATAAATATCTACTTACCTCAGGCACAAGGCCCATATTTTGATGAAACCCTTTCTCCAGCAGGTCGCAGCACACTATTGCGAACAACTCATACAGAATAGCCAGAGCCTCGCCCAAACCGATGCTCTGCGGTATCGTTTTGTCTTTCCTTCGCGGCGATCATTGCTATTCTTCAGGCATTACTTAGGGCATATTGCCCATGAACCCATGTTCGCTCCCAAGTGCGAGACCGTTACCGAGTTTATACATGGCTTTGTCCCTAATATGCGGATACTAGATCGTACGGCACTGCTATTCGAACTGTATCGTTGCCGTCAAGAAGCACTCGGAGGGCAAGAGCTCGAGACCTTTGAAGAGTTTCTATACTGGGGCAATATCATCCTCAAGGACTTCGACCTGGTAGACAGACATCTAATCTCTCCCAAGGAGCTATACACCAATCTAGCAGACTATAGAGAAATCCAAGAAGACTTCAGCTATATGGAGCCCGATACGCTTAGGCTGATTGAGAGTTTCTGGAACGGATTTCGCAACCTATCGGCAATGGACGAAGGTGAGCGTGTAGACTACCGCCGTAGCTTCATCGAATTTTGGCAGAGCCTCTGGCCTCTATACGATCGCTTCACCCAACATCTAGATACATCGGAGTGTGGCTACGAAGGGCGTATCTACAGGCAAGTAGCCGAGCATGCTATAGACCTAGTGGATACCTTGCACGAGCAAACGCGCATCGTCTTCGTTGGTCTATTTGACATCACACCTGCCGAGTTTAAGCTTTTCCGAGTGCTCAAGCGACGAGGATATGCCGAGTTTTGCTGGGATGAGCAGGTGCACATCCTTACCGATGGCAAACACTTGGCGAGCAAAGTGCTTGCCAAAAACAAACAGCTACTTGGGCAGGTAGCCGGAGGCTGGCTAGCCCTAGAGGGTGCACACTATCTACCGAAGCGTATCGAAGTCGTCAGCTGTGCAAGCACGGTCTCGCAGGTGAAAGCTCTGCCCCATATTCTAGAGAAGCTCGGAGTGGCCAACGACGACGAAAACGCACTAACGACAGCTATCATACTACCAAGCGAACAGCTACTTCTGCCGACGGTAAGCTCCATCCCTGCTGATTATAAGCATCTAAACATCACACTGGGGTATCCGCTTAACCGAACCCCCGTCTCGGTGCTGATGAATCGCTGGATTCGCCTACTGCTATCATCCCAAGACCATCGGAGCTATCGATCAGATTTACTCATCGCCCTACTCGGGATACATCTGCTCGGCGAGAGATACCCAGAGCTACTCGAACTGGCGAGTCGAATCCGCCAGCAAAAAAACTATCATGTCTCGACCATTTGGCTTCTAGAGCAAGCTAAAATCTGTATCGAAGACCTCGAGGAAAAGGAACAGATAGAGTTCATCCGCCTCATAGAGATTCTTCTATGTCCTAGCGACCAAGCGGGTCAATTCCTCAGTGACCTGCAAGATTTTCTACAAGGGCTGATGGAACGATCACGACTTCCAGAGGAAGGGCCACTAGAAGATATTGCTATAGTAGAGGGGCATAAGCGCGTAGAGATCAGCATCCTTGACGCTGAGTTCATCCATCACTACATCCGCCTCGTCAATCGCTTAAGGAGTTTGACTGAGGAATATAATCTAGATAACATGCCCTTATCTTCGGTCATTAGGCTACTAGAGGGCTTAGTCAGGGGGATAACCATTCCTTTCGAGGGTGACCCTCTGCGTGGACTTCAGATTATGGGACTTAGAGAGAGCAGTGCCTTGCACTTTCCTAGATTGATTTACCTATCAGCCCAAGAGGGGCAAATGCCTCGTAGTGGGCATGAAGGCACACTTATCCCCCAAACCTTGAGGCGTGGCTACAGGCTCCCTACAAGCGAATGGCAGGATGCGACCGAGGCCTACCGCTTCTATCAATCTATAGCCAAAGCAGAGCAACTGCTCCTCATCTATGGGCAAGATGATGCTATGGGTGGCAAGGGCGAGGAGAGCCGCTACATCCATCAGCTAGAACTTCTCTATGGGGTGCCAATACATAGGCGCGTGGCACAGTCCAACCCGCGCAAAACTCCACTTGAGCCAATCGTAATCTCCAAACAAACACCAGAGGTTGCCAACGAGCTGGCTCGTTTCTGGGGCGAGACTACCCTAGGCGGTCGCGCACTCTCAGCTAGTCGCTTGGCGACATACATTGTCTGCCCCTTGCGCTTCTATTACGAAAGTATCCTAGAGGTCTATGAGGAGGAAGAGCCTCAAGAGCTGATGGCCGCCAATGAATTCGGGAGTATCCTACACGGTACCATGGAGCAAATCTATGCGCCATACGTGGGGGGACATCCAATCCCACAGAGCTATCTAGAGCGCCTCATCGCAGAGGGGAATACTGAGATTGACCGTGCTGTCACTCAGCTCTATATGAGGGAGTACAACAAACAAGAGGCATCGGCTCTAGATAAGCTGTACTGCGACATGATCGCGACCTACATACGCTGCATCATCGCTTACGACGCCCAGCACGAGCCTATTACCTACTTAGCTAGCGAAGCTCACCTAGAAGCTAAAATAGATTTGGGCGATAACAGACAAATTAACTTCAAGGGTGATATAGACAGACTAGATTTGGTACAAGGCGAGGACGACCCTGTGCCTCGTGTGCGCGTCTTGGACTATAAGACAGGACGCGACCTAGAGCCTAGCTTCTCCTCATGGGAACAGCTAACGACCCAAACAGAACGCAAAGCTGTACTACAGACCCTCCTCTACTGCGAACTGCTCTGGCAGAATAAGGAGGTCATTCCAGGTCATTTAGGCAGCTACGCCATTCAGCCAGGCGTCATGCGCCTAAGAGAGATGAGTGGGTCGGCCAAAGAGTTTCATCCCTACGTGACGATTGGGGCTGGGAAGGGGAATAAAGTTATGCTCAGCAACTACGTAATGTACAGAGACGAGTATCTAAGCGTCTTGAGAGAACTCCTCCGTGAGATCTTCGACCTCGAACGCCCGTTCGTACAATGCCAAGATATTGACCACTGCACCTACTGCCGATTTAGGCTCAGCTGCGGTCGATAGACTTCTAAGCGTATAGCTATCGGGCTACATACACAAAAAGGTCTGCATCGAATCTCGACGCAGACCTTCTTTGTGTTTCAATCAGCCTACTTCTACTCTAGAGCTTTGGCCTCATCCCAGAAGACATCCATCTCAGCCAGAGACATATCTTTCAGATTAAGCCCCTGCTCTTTGGCCTTAGCCTCCACGTAGCCAAAGCGACGAATGAACTTCTGGTTGGTTCGCTCCAAAGCATTATCAGGATTGATCTTATAAAGACGAGAAACATTGATCAAACTAAATAAAAAGTCTCCAAACTCTGCCTCTCGTTCACTATCACTCCCCTTCTCAATCGCTTCCCGAAGCTCTCCTAGCTCTTCCAAGACTTTGCTCCAAACATCGCTAGGTTTCTCCCAATCGAAGCCCACTCCGCGAGCCTTGTCCTGGATGCGGTAGGCCTTAATGAGAGCAGGGAGGGCGCTTGGCACACCAGAAAGAACAGTTTTGTTGCCTCCTTTCTCTCGCTGCTTGAGCTGCTCCCAGTTATTCAGCACTGCTTCCGTTGTCTCCGCCTCTACATTGCCATAAATGTGAGGATGTCTGTAAATCAGCTTATCACAGAGAGTATGGCAAACATCGGCAATGTCAAACTGTCCCTGATCTTCGGCTATTTTGCTATAGAAGACAATATGCAAGAGAACGTCCCCGAGTTCTTTTTTTATCTCTGAGGGAACATTAGCGAGCAGCGCACTTGAGAGCTCGTAGGTCTCCTCAATCGTATTAGCCCGGAGGCTCTCGTTAGTCTGCTCTCTATCCCACGGACATTCGGCTCTCAGCCGATCCATAACATCGAGCAGACGGCCGAAAGCCTCCAGTTGCTCAGCTCTAGTATGCATTACTTAGACTGATTTTTATATTCCTCTAGACCACCACGTAGCCACTTGATGTACTCTGGCACATCTTCGTCATAGGCTCGAGATGGGCTGAGGGGCTTACCATTGTGATCCAAAGCTACATAGAAAGGCTGGGCATTAGCTCCGAACTTATGGCGCTGTAGATAGCTCCACTTATCTCCCACTGTACGTAGCTTAACCTTCTGTCCATTTTCCTCCACCTCGATAATCTCGGGAAGGGCAGCCTTGTCATCAACCATAAGCGTGATGAGGACGTAGTCTTGCTCTAGGATACGCTTAACCTCATCATTGATCCATACAGAAGCTTCCATCTTACGGCAGTTGACACAACCATAACCAGAGAAGTCTACGAGGACAGGTTTACCCTGCTTGCGTGCGTACTCCATCCCTGTCTCATAGTCATCGAACTTGGCATGTACCTCACCAGAATAAAGGTTGAAGTCCTGCGTATTGAGAGGAGGTGCAAAAGCACTGATGCTACGCAGAGGAGCTCCCCAAAGCCCTGGTACCATATAAATGGCGAAGGCAAGCGAGATAATCCCTAAGAACAGACCGGGAATACTTGTCTTCTCACTAGGTGTATCGTGGGGGAAGTTAATCTTGCCAAGTAGATACAGACCGAGAAGGGCAAAGATGACAATCCAAAGCGCGAGGAAGGTCTCACGATCTAGAATGTGCCAGCCATAAGCAAGATCCGCTACAGAGAGGAACTTGAGAGAGAGAGCGAGCTCTAGGAAAGCTAGAACAACCTTCACGGAGTTGAGCCAGCCACCACTCTTGGGCATAGACTGCAGCATGCTTGGGAAGATTGCGAAGACAGCAAATGGCAAGGCCAAGGCCAGAGAGAAGCCAAACATCCCCACAGCTGGGCCTAGCAAGTCTCCCATAGAAGCAGCCTGAACTAGTAGCGTACCTATAATAGGACCTGTACAGCTGAAGGAAACTAGGGCTAGCGTGAACGCCATGAAGAAGATGCTCAATAGCCCTGTAGTGCTGTCGGCCTTCTGGTCAATCTTATTCGTCCAAGAAGCAGGCAATACCAGCTCGAACGCTCCGAAGAAAGAGATCGCGAAGAATACGAGTAGCAGGAAGAAGATGATGTTGAAGACAGCATTAGTTGCTAGATCGTTGAGCGCTGCTGGGCCAAAAATACCTGTTACCACAAGACCAAGCACCAAGTAAACAACGATGATTGAGAGGCCATAAGTTATGGCATCGCGAATTGATTTGCTGCGATCTTTGGTGCGCTTGAGGAAGAAACTGACGGTCATCGGAATCATTGGCCATACGCAAGGAGTCATCAAAGCAATCAGACCACCAAGGAAACCATAGATAAAGATCATCCACAGTGATGAATTGGCTTGAGCGTGGCTCTTATCGCCGAACGCCTTGAGCTCGTCGATTACTGGCTCCCACAGAGCAGAGTTGGAAACAGCAGGAGCTGCACCAGAAGCGACTTCGGCTTCGGACGACTGCGTATCCGCAGCAGAGGCTTCCGCCTCGGTAGCCTCTGCTGCGACCTCACTAGTCTGCGCCATCGCCTCCGTACCTGAGAGGGATTGAGGTGCTGCAACAGCAGCTCCAGCTTCCTTTTTTGGCATAGAGATATTGCCCAGAGCTGACTTATCTAGCGTGATCTCATAGCCCGTAGGAGGCAAGCACTGGCTATCGTTGCAGACCATGTAGCGTACAGCTCCCTCGAAGACAAACTTCTCAGGATTGGTAATCTTGATTTTCTGCTTGAAGGTAACGGCATTGTCAAAGTAACCGATCTTCATCTCAAACATCTGATCATACTTCTCGATTGGAGGAGTAGAGGTTAGCTTGCCGACAAGCTCAGCCCCCGAGATTTTATCAACTAGAAGAGTAGTAGGCTGTGGTCCACCATCGGGAACTGTAGTGGAGTACATGTGCCAACCAGAACCAATCTTGGCAGAGAGAACAAGGGTTCGCTCTGTGTCACCAGTTTTTTCGACCGAATGAGACCACCGTACTGCATCCGATACAATCTGGGCTTTGGCTAAGCCCAAACTAACAAAGAGGAGCGCAAGGCTCAAGATCAATCGGCGTCCGAAGAAGCCAATGCTTTGCTGTTTCATCATTGTTTCGAGATATCTAAATACATTAATATTGTTAGTATGCTATTTTATTTATCGACCTGACGAAGCCATTTGCGAAATTCTGTGGGAATGGGCTGGTCGAAATCGTATCGTTTGCCTGTCGCAGGATGAACAAAACTAAAGGCAATTGTCTCCAAGGCCACCCGACCCAAATCTTTTCTCCTGCTTCCATTGCGCCAATCCCCGAGGATTGGAGTCTTGAGAGCTGCAAACTGTTTGCGCAGTCTATTATTTCGTCCACTCTTGAGCTCTACGATGAGCAGACTACCCACAGGTGTATTGCTCACCAATCGATAATGAGCCAGTCCTGCTTGGTCACGCCCCTCCGATTGACGCTTGTCAGTCATTCTCTTGGATTTGTGTCTCAAATCCTTATCATCGGACGGAGGCGCTAGGTTGCCTTCTGCCTCCCTAGGCTCTCCCTCTATAGCGACCGCAAAAGTTTGAGACAAAATGTAGTCCTCCCAATGCTCCGTTATCTCAGCTTGTAGCTCTGCACTTTTAGCCATCAAGACGAAGCCCGCACTATCTTTATCTACCCTATTGAGCAAGAAAACTTTGGCTCGGGGATTAAATTTCTTGAGATGCTCCGAGATAATTTGCATAGCAGTGCGATCTCGCTCCATGCCACTGGAGACAGTGGGGATGCCCGCACCCTTATGGATCATGATTAGCTCATCATCCTGCCAAAGAATATCCACAAGGGGGTGCGTCAGCTTAGCTGGTAGAGGCGTAGGGTGCAAAACGACCTTATCTCCCCGGCAGAGCATTCTGTCAAATTGAGTCGTGGGCTCTTCGTTTACAGAAATGAAACGATCGTGGAGCAACTGTTTGACAGTGGTACGGCTTCGATCCTTGAGGGCATATTCTGTCAGAAAATCCAACAGCTTAATCTCCTCATCCCGATCGACCTCGAATGTAAAGTGAGGTCTCAGGGCTCGAGGTAAGCGCACCTGTTTTTGGTTTTTATTATTTGTACTCATTATTTCCTAATTCTTAATTCTTACCCTTTCCCCTAAACATAGAGATCGCATTGGTGTAGAGCATAAAGACTAAGCCAAGCACAAGAAAGAGTATCCATAGCTGCTGGCCATAAGCATCGAGCAAGCCAAATCGAGCTAAAGCAGACACAACGAAAAGCACAGAAGCAAAAACATTCATACGCACCAAGCGCTTCGTCCGAATATCTGCATTGCTATCTGCCGCGAGAATAAAATACAGCCCGTAGCCAATAGCTCCCAACAAATAAATTGCATCAAACACGATGTGGTGAACAATGCCTAGTGCCGCTCCTGTGATCAGCATCAGAGCGCTCACAATGTAGAGATATTTATACTCTGGCTTCATTCGTTTTCTGCAGGTTTGATGATGTAGATCTCTTCACCAGGAGACTTCATAAGGTAGCGTTCGCGGGCGATATGCTCAATACGATCTTTACCAGTCTTGAGGTTGCTTAGACGTGTACTATCAGCCTCGTAGATGGGTCTATAGCTATCTATCTCGTTCTGTATATGTATCTGCCTACGCAGCAGGCTTGTATATTCCCAAATAGTAGGTTCACGCAGGACGAACGTATAGATAGAGAGCAAGGCCAAAACGATTATATACTTCGCCCAGCGATGCTTTTTATCCCAGACGTTAAGCCGATCTAGTCCTGTAGAAAGCCAACGTCCATTACCAATACTCCATATTTTCCGGCTCATAATGCTCGTATTTACCCTAATCTTAATTGAATACTACTATTCGGTCGCTAAGTTACAAGTTCCCTTGCACTCTTACAATAAATCTAGCCAATCTAACATGTACTCCACAGGCCTGTCTGCAGCTGGATATTGACAAGACTCCACAAGGGCATTGCTCCGCTATGGATACAAGCGTGCCAAGAACTTCTAGGTCGAAGCTCTTGGCACATACTCATTTTCTATCCAAATCTACAACGAGATCTATCGCATGCCTAAATTAACCAACAATAAGCTGATACAGGCTACGAAAAACCTCTGAAGCACCAAGGCTACTTGGTAAACTTACGCGTCATGAAGATGTGCGTCAGGTATCCTCCTACTACTAGTAGAATACCGAGCCCGAGGAAGGTATTGTCATTCTCCGATGGATTAAACCCAGCCCAAATCAAGAGCAATGCGCCAATGAGTAGCACAAAAACACCTAAATACTTCATTGTAGTAATATATTTTTATTTTGTTATTGTCCTTAGTGCAAAGAACGGAATAATTTGCCAATTACAGAAGACTTTCGGAAGAAATTTATCGCAATAGCTATAGCTTTTGTAGCCTTACTGCCGTCCAACGTTTCGGTGGAAACACTATTCTAGCTCTAGAGCTAACTCCTCCCAACGCTCCATAAGTTGATTTTGCTCCCCTTTTAGTGCTTCGTATCGTACGAATAGAGCCTGATCCGTCTTACCTTGGGCTAGCTCCCCCTCAAGCTCTCTAAGTTCTTGATCAATACATTCGCTACGAGCCTCAATCTCCTTGAGTTCACGCTCTAGGATGCGGCGACGCTTAGACTCCTCCTTCTGCCTTTGGTAGTCTTCTGCCCCAGCCGTTGAGGTTGGGTTTGCCTGCACGCTCGCCGTAGACAGATGTGCTCGGGGATTACTTTTTTGCAATGCCTCCTCGTCGTCCTTGCGATGTAGCCAATCGTAGATTCCCCCCATATGCTCGGTTACATGCCCTTGCTTAAACTCATAGATACGACTGACCAACCCATCCAAAAATTCTCTATCGTGAGAGACTAGAATAACCGTGCCATCGAAGCGCTGAATAGCCTCCTTGAGCACCTCCTTGGAGCGAATATCTAGATGATTGGTAGGCTCGTCTAGGATGAGCAGATTGGCAGGTCGGAGCAATAGCTCAATAATCGCAAGACGCCCACGCTCCCCTCCGCTCAATACGCCCACTTTCTTCTCACTAGCCTCTCCACCAAACATAAATGCACCGAGCAAATCATTGATTTTGGTGCGAATCTCTCCCTTCGCTTCTCTATCGATCGTCTCAAATACGGTTAGGTTATTATCCAGCTCCTGTGCTTGTGTCTGAGCGAAGTAGCCTATCTCAACCTGATGTCCCAGCTCTAGCTTGCCCGTATAGTCGTCTATCTGCTGCATAATGCACTTGATGAGTGTAGACTTACCTGAGCCATTCTTCCCCACAAAGGCGACTTTCTCTCCTCGCTTAATCGTCATATTAACCTCAGAGAATACAGTATGAGAGCCATAATCCTTGCGAAGATCTTCAATAACCACAGGGTATGCGCCTGAGTGGGTCGCAGGGATGAAGCGAAAGTGCATTGCGCGACGGTCGATATCATCTAGATCTATGCGCTCTACGCGTTCTAGTTGCTTGATTCGGCTCTGTACCTGAACGGCCTTAGTCGCTTTGTAGCGGAATCGCTCGATGAAGTCCTCCGTCTCTTGGATGGATTTTTGCTGATTTTCCCATGCTCGTCGTTGCTGCTCTAGACGCTCCTGACGTAGCTGAACGTAGTGCGAATAGTTCGTCTTATAGTCGTGGATACGCCCAAGCTCAATCTCGATGGTGCGAGTGGTCGTTGCATCTAGAAAAGCTTTATCGTGCGAGATAAGTAGCAGAGCACTAGAGCCCGTGGCGATAAACCTCTCTAGCCAACGGATAGACTCAATATCTAGATGATTGGTAGGTTCGTCCAGAAGCAAGACGTCTGGTTTCTGGAGCAGTATTTTGGCGAGCTCGACACGCATACGCCATCCTCCACTGAAGCTCGAGCTCTGGCGGTGGAAGTCTTCGCGCTCGAAGCCAAGCCCTAGAAGCGTGCGCTCAATGAGAGCATGGTAGTTGCCTGCACTAATCATGGATAGCTCGTCGCTACGCTGAGCGTAGAGCTCAATTAGCTCGCTATACTCTGGGCTATCGTAGTCCGTACGCTCGGCCATCTCCGTAGCTAGAGCATCTACCTCTCGCTCTAGTTCTGCAATGTAATCGAATACGCGCTCGCACTCTTGATAAACGGTGCGGCCATCCTCATGCTTCATGACCTGAGGTAAGTAGCCCAAGCGTAGTCCTTTGCTGCGGCTGATAGTCCCCATGGTAGGGCTCTCTAGCCCTGCGATGAGCTTGAGCATTGTAGACTTTCCTGATCCGTTTTTTCCAGCCAGAGCTATTCGCTCCTTAGCCGAAACAACAAACGAAACATCTGAGAATAAAGTAAACCCGCCGAATAACACGGCTACATTATTGAGTGATATCATATATGACTATTGGTTCATACGCTTGATGATGTTGTAGGCTTCGTATAAGCCCCATTGCCCCGCTTGGCTCAAGTCGGCGATGCCTTCTTTGGTTTTGCCCTGGGAGAGGTAGAGAAGCCCACGATTGTAGTAGGCCTCTACCAATCTGGGTGCTAGCTCTATGGCTCTATTGTAGTCGCCGAGAGCAGCCTCTAGATCGCCCGTCTGCCCATACAGCAGGGCTCTGTTGTAGTAGGCATAAGCAAAGTCTGGCTCCAGATCTATAGTGCGGTTGAGATCTGTAAGCACAGAAGTACTCGTATTGATTGGGCGAAGGGCTGGCCCCTCGACAGGAGTAGCAACCTGTGTAGATGCCCCCGAGGCTAGTCCTCGAGTAGAGGACAGACTAGCAGCGGAAGTCGCCTCTGCGCCACGACTCGCCTCTACAAGTCTACGCCTCTGAGTCGCCACAGAGCGAGCGAAATAGGCCAATGCTAGAGATGAATCTCGAGAGATGGCTCGATCAAAATCCGTAATTGCCTGCTCATAGTCCTGCAACAAGCTGTATATGACGCCACGATGCAGGTAATAATCGGCGTCATCCGTACCCTCTCGAGTGGAAATCTCGGCTTGGAGCCACTCAATCTGCTTGGTGCCTAGGGCTTGATTCTGGCTCTGAAGTCTGAGATGATGGGCTAGAGACATACGCCTATTGAACTGCACGAGTAGATCGGCATGGTAGGTCGATCCGCTCTGTGGCTTGCCCTCTGGGTCTTCTAGGGCAAAATAAGTTAGATAGAGCACCCCCTGTGGTTCGACCTGTATCTCTCTATCCTGCACTCGACCTCTGGCGGCACTGCTGTAGCGCAGTTTCTGGGGAACAACGACAGGCTTCTCCTCGACCAGCATATTATACTTGTCGATGCTCTCATCACCCGACTGGCGTGTCTGGTTATCCTTGTTACGGATAGCCTTGCCACGAGCCGAGGCTCTGTAGTCTTTGTTCCGCTGCAAGTCCCACGCATGCCAATAGTCCCGCTCTGCTCCTTTAATATTACCAAGATTCTTACGAAGATCAGATCTGAAGAGAAATCCGTCAACGAAAGAAGGGTATTGGGCAAGCACCACATTGAGGTCGTCAAGTGCTTTTTGGGGTTGTCCTAGCCTCTGAGCCAGGAGGGCTCTATTGTAGCGGGCAATGTAGTTTTTAGGCTCTGCCGAGACGATCTTGTCCCAGTCCTCTAGCGCCAAATTGGTCTCGCCTACTAGCTGACGCAGCAAAGCCCGATTGTGAAGAGCCACTCTATTGCGAGGGTCTAACTCGAGGGCTTCGTTATAGTCCTTCATCGCTTCTCGAAGGTTATTTTGCCTATAGTACAGAATACCTCTATGTGTGTAGAGGTTCCCCTCTCTAGGCTCCAGATCTATAGCTCTGCTAAGATCACGAATAGCGGGTGTAAATTCCTCGCGACTAGCAAGAATCTGTGCCCTCATCTTATAGGGCATAGACTGTAGAGAATCAATGGCAAGCGTCTCCTCGATGCGGCTTATGGCTAGAGCTGTATCACCTCGCTCGAGAGCTATATTGGCGCGCAGAGTATAGGCATCCTTATTTTTAGCCCAGTACTTGAGCAATTCGTCTATGCTCTGCTCTGCTTCATCATACTGCTTGAGCTGGGTCTGTGCTAAGCTTAAATTTAGGTGCATCCCTAGGTTATCGGGAGCAAGCCTAAGCCCCTGCCTATAATCCTCAATAGCCTCGGCTGTGAGGCTAAGATTCTGCCGAGCAACACCTCGAAGCAGATAAGCTCTGCTGATAAAGGGATTACGATCCAAGCACAGAGAGGCATCTTGCTCGGCTCCTTTATAGTCCTCTAGGTTAACTTTTGCTACAGCACGATAGAAGTAAGGATCTGCCAACCAAGGGCGTGTATCAATGGCCTGATTGAAGTAGCCGATCGACACAACATAGTCATTGAAGTATAGAGCATTACGCCCAATAGAAATCACATGCTCCACATCAATCTGCCCCCATAGAGTAGCAGTAGAGAGCATCGCAGCCCAGAGCAGGGTCAAAAGTTGGCGACTATACCGATTCATGAATAGGTTTCATCTATATCCTTAGGCATACTTCTTCTTGGGAACCACCTCGGAGTACAAACGCTCTACATATCCCCTAGTGTATGACCTACGATAAACATCATCTGAGCAAAGATAGTCAAAAACCACCTTGACCTCAAGACTTACACATTCCCCTCTTGGAGTTTACTCCAGCAAATAGCGTAGGGATGCGGTGGCTTGGCAAGCACGACACATCCCCTCCAAGATCGGCACCTCCTGCTTGAGTTGCTGTGAATCTAACGGGATTTCTCAAAATCGACATTTCGCTTTTTCTATTAAATAACGTGAGTTCGGCGTAAGGAATGGAATAAGAATTCGGTAGTTTCTT
>JAUMYV010000045.1 GCA_030528445.1 Porphyromonadaceae bacterium
CCTGTCTTCAAGTTTATGGAAAAGAGCTGATTAGCGACTTGGAAGGTAAACATATTGGCATTTGGATGTAACCTTTAGGGAAGATGCTTGTCGAGCTCGTAAGGACTATTCAGCTACAAATCTGAACACGTTGAGAAAGTTTGCTTTAGCCATTGTTTCTCAGTATAAAGACAAACTGTCCCTACGGAAGAGGTTGTTTAAGGCTGCTTTAAATATGGACTATCTCAAAAAGCTGCTAAAGATTTGATGCGGTTGCCCTGGCTCGATTGCCCAGGGGTGACGCATTAAAAAGATCTTGCTATCTTCGATTATTATTTTAAGCTCATCCCATTTGTTTTATGCTATCTCACCTTTTTTCAATTCCCTCTCTTATTGAAGAGCCTTGTATGGTTCGACACAAACTTCATCCATTCTGAGATTAACCTGACGAGTCAACCAAAATCAAGAAACGACAGGCTGCGCCAAAAATGAATTTTGACACAGCCCAATCTATTTATTGCTCGTTTTCTACCGAGCTAGCGTAGGTCAAGTTCCTCAATCAGACGGGAGCATTTGCCCCACTTCTCAATAACGAAAAGTACATAGCGAATATCTACAGAGATAGTACGCTGTAGCTCAGGTTCAAATTCGATATCGCCACTCATCGCTTCCCAGTTACCATCGAAGGCCAGACCAATCACACGGCCGTTCTTATCGAATACTGGACTACCGGAGTTACCACCAGTGATATCATTGTTGGAGAGGAAAGCCACATGCATCTTGCCATTGGCATCAGCCCAACGTCCCCAGTCGCCTCTCTTAACCAAGTCAAGGAAATCAGCCTTAAGGTCAAACTCAGTAGAGCCAGGTTGATACTTCTCTACAATACCTCTAGGTGTTGTATAGTAGTCATAGGCAATCGCATCAGCTGGGGTATATCCCTTGATGCTGCCATAACTCATGCGCATAGTGAAGTTAGCATCGCTAGGCATAGGACGCTTAGGATCCATCTCCATACGGCCAGCGAAGTAGAGGCGATTGCCAGAGTTGATATCATCGCTGTACTTGGCACGCTCACCACGAATCTGACCAAAGAGCATAGTAGCCTGTGCAGAGAAGCGTATGGCAGGGTCATCCTGCAGTTGCTTCTTGAGATCCTTCTGTGAGAGTAGCTTAAGAGCCTGATCCTTGTGAGGGACTAGACTACGGGCAAATAAATCGGCAGCAAAGGCTTTGGTATCTCCACCGAAATTCTGGTCAATTAGGTCAAACACGATTTTAGCCTCACTAGGCTGGATATTTTTCCTAAGCACATCAAGCATAGCAGGTAGCACCTCTTGGTCTAGTGCAGGTATATAGTCCTTGTAGAAAAGCTCAATCTGCTCCCTAATGTGCTCGCGCACCTTAGGTTTTTGTTCTTCGGCATAGCGCTGGAGCATCCTAGATATCTCCACAATCTCTGTGCCTCTAAGCAAGGCTTCGCTCACATAGACAGAGCGACGGTTAGCATCGCCAGAAGCCTTGTAGGCCTGCTCCATACGGCTCAATACTCCTGCATACTCCTGCTTGCCACTCTTGAGTATCCAAGACTCGAAAGCAGCCTCTTCAGCCTGTTTGCGCTCTACTACACCAAGGCGCTTCAGACCGCGATTCATACCAATAGAGTTCTTCCAGTAGTTTGAGCTAACCGCGTACTTGCTAGCATACTTGATACGCGTTGCCTGATCGGCATCCATCGCCTTACGCCAGATAGCCTGCTTGATGCCACGTACCTCGATACGAGGGTCATTCTCGTTGCTCATACGATTTTCAATACCCCAAGATGGGATGTATCTCTCCGTAGATCCCGGGAAGCCGATCGTCATAGCATAGTCTCCTTGCTGATAACCTTGTGTAGAGACGGCCGCAAAATATTTGGGCACATAGGGCACATTATCCTTGCTGTAGAGAGCTGGCTTATTATCCTTGTCTGCATAAACGCGAAAGACCGAGAAGTCTCCCGTATGACGAGGCCACATCCAGTTGTCCGTATCGCCGCCAAACTTACCTATTGAGCTTGGGGGAGCGAAGACCATGCGCACATCGCTAAACACATCATACGTGAGCATATAGTACTTATTACCTGCATAGTAGGGACGTATGATGACTTCCTTGTGCTTATTCTTCAGACGCTTATTCTCTTTGGCAATGAGCTCATTGCTTAGCTTCTGAATCTGATTCAAGCGCTCCGTCTCGCTCTTAGGTGCACGTAGCTTGGCAAGAATGACAGATGTTACATCCCTGATGTCGCTCAAATAGCGGATCTGTAACCCCTCAATCGGTAGCTCTTGCTCGAACGAGTGAGACACAAAGCCATCTCGTAGATAGTCGTGGTCGACCGTAGATTGACTCTGAATAGCATCGTAGCCACAGTGGTGATTAGTCATAATCAGACCCTGCTTAGACACCGTTACCCCTGTACAACCACGACCGAAAATAACGACCGAGTTGGCTACGCTAGGCTTGCTCAAGCTGTAGAGCGAGTCGGGAGTTAGCTGGAAGCCAAGCTCTTTGATTTGCTGCAGATTCTCCTGCGAAAGCTCATTAAGGAGCCACATACCTTTGTCTGCCTTAGCCGTAGTCCCTAGAGATAGGGCTGCGACACCGAGCATCAAAACCTTTTTAAGAGAAAAACTCATAACGAAAAGCTTCTAATTAATAAATTAAGAACTAAGTACAAAGATAAGAAACTAGGCGTAATAACCTTAGAGTAATTCCACATACGGCTCCAAACAAACGAGGCCGTGTCGGCAATTGCGACACAGCCTCATCAATATGATATTTTATTGTCTCAGAGCCTATACGACTTATAGGTCGTCTTCGATAGCACTACTCTTGGAGTACGCGCTAGGCTTAGCCTCAAAGAAGTCTGTCTTGATTAGGTTAGCATTACTATACTGAGATACCCAATTCATACTTGGTGGTTCGGCTTCGTAGCCCTCAAAGAGTACTCCGAAACCGAGGTTCTCACTACGCAGATTAGCTAAGTACTTGATATAGTCGCTGACCATCTGCACCGTCAAGCCCTCGATTTGGTCTCCAATCACATACTCACCCCAAGCAATCTCTTGCAGAGCACCTTCCTTAATCATGCCACGGAACACCTCGATAGCTTCGGGAGTGAATAGCTGAGGTTCTTCTTTTTTGAGCTCTAGAATCATCGAGCGGAACAGCCATAGATGGGTGTTTTCGTCTCGGTTGATGTAGCGAATCTCCTGTACAGAGCCAGGCATCTTACCATTGCGACCAAGGTTGTAGAAGAACATAAATCCTGAGTAGAAATACACGCCCTCTAGGATATAGTTCGCTACCATCGTCTTGAGGAGCTGCTGTGGGCTCTGGTCTTCTTGAAACTCGTTGTAGATATCACCAATGAACTTATTACGACGTAGCAAGTGCTCATCGTCCTTCCACTGATAGAGAATGGCCGAGCGCTCCTCAGGGGAGCAAATCGTATCGAGCATATAGCTATAGCTCTGTGAATGCACAGCCTCTTGGAAGGCCTGTATAGTTAAGCAGAGATTGATTTCGTTGGCGGTAATGTATTCGGCTACGTTGGGCAGATTGGCTGTCTGGATACTGTCTAGGAAAATAAGGAAAGAGAGAATCTTATCGTAGGCGACTTTCTCTGCTTGAGAGAGCTCTCGATAGTCTTTGACATCCTGACTGAGATTAATTTCTTCTGGTATCCAAAAGTTATTCATCGCTTGGCGATACCAGTCCGACACCCAAGGATACTTCATATTGTTGAAGTCATTCAGGTTTGTCGTATTACCATTGATCATACGACGCTTGGTGACATCGACATCACCATGCTCGTTGAAGAGCGCTTTTTTCTTTAACTCAGACATAATTGAGGGTCTTTTAAGTGTATGTTGATAGTTTGAGAGAGATTATAAGAGCTCTGCTACCTAATCGTATAAGCGTTGTATTGCCCACGATATGGGAGCAGGGTTATCTTAGCTTGAGCAGCTTGTGCACTCCTCGACTTCGAGAGATCGGCTACGGATATAGTAGAGCGTCTTCACTCCACCCTCCCATGCCCTCAGATAGAGATCCAGGATGCGACGAAAACTATAGTCGTGCGTGATAAATAGATTGACAGACTGCGACTGATCTAAGTGACGCTGGCGAATAGAAGCCGCATCTACAACCCACTCCTGATCTATCTGATGAGCCGTCTTATAAAGCCAGAAGGTAGAGTCCGTGAGCTGTGGCGCTACACGTGGGATGATGTTGCCCTTTTTCTCCTCGAGGAAGTAGCGATTCATTACTGGGTCGATACCGGCCGTAGTACCAGCAATGATAGAGGTTGAGCTTGTAGGTGCGATAGCTAGCAGATAAGCATTGCGCATTCCTCTGCGTGCCACGTCCGATGATAGACGCTTCCACTCGGGGGACTCGTATTTGCGCATACGGAAGTAGTCTCCAGTCTGCCAGTCGCTACCAGGGAAGCGCAAATAAGAGCCTTTCTCCTCGGCAAGAAGTGAAGACGCTTCGATAGATAGATAGTTAATACGCTCATAGAGCTTATCCATGAACTCAAGGTGCTCTTGGCTCTCCCACTTGATACCCTTCTGTGCAAGTAAATGATGGTACCCACTTGTCCCTAGACCAATGGGGCGCATCTTCATATTTGTAATCTCGGCATAGGGAATTGGATAGAAGTTTAGGTCTATCACATTGTCCAAAGCTCGAATAATGGTATGAATAACCTCGCGCAGATCATCCTGACTATCGGTATTGATATTTCCAAGTACCAAAGAGGCTAAGTTACATACTACGAAGTCGCCCGCCTCTGTTTCGGTGGTGATGAATTCCTTGCCGTTCTCTACACGTACGGAAACCTTGACCTCCTTGATTTCACTCTGGTTCTGAGCAATCTCTGTACATAGATTGGAGCAATAGATAATACCCTGATGTTTATTAGGATTGAGCCTATTGACCGTGTCACGATTGAAGATAAAAGGCGTACCAGTCTCCACTGCGCTCTTGATGATTAGGCGAACCATATCTTTGACCTTGATGGCACGTTTGCTGATACGCGACTCATTGAGGCACTCCTGATATCGGCGCTCCCATTCCTCTGCGTAGTAGTCCTCGAGAGAGTAGCCTTTGACGGCGAGTATCTCATGCGGGCACATCATATACCAGTTGCCCTCTATATCCTCCTTAACCATGCGCCAAAAGAGATCGGGGATACAGACGCCTGGGAAGACGTCGTGCGCCTTCATGCGATCATCGCCATTGTTAGTGCGTATCTGTAAGAACTCTGGCATATCTCTGTGCCAAATATCCAAATAGATCGCCACGGAGCCCTGACGCACACCGAGCTGATCCACCGCTACAGCCGTGTCGTTGCAGAGCTTAATCCACTTGAGTACTCCGCCTGCTACACCTTTGAAGCCTCTGATGTCGGATCCAACGGCACGTACCTTACCCATATAGATGCCCATACCTCCTCCAAACTTCGAAACCTGAGCGAAGTTGTCAATAGTACGGTAGATACCCGTTAGACTATCTGGCATCACATCTTCGAAGCAACTGCTTAGCTGACTCAAAGGCTTGCGTGCATTGCTCATAGTCGGAGTGGCCATAGTTACCTTTAGGCTACTGATGATGTCGTAAATCTTCTTCGCCCAAATAACCCTCGACTCGCCCTCTGGTATAGCTAGATGCATGGCGATGCCCATAAACATCTCCTGCGGACGCTCAAGCAAGACATGATTATTATCAGTAATTAGGTAGCGCTTAGACACTAAATGCAAGCTGCTATAAGTCAGCAGGTAATCTCTTGAGCTATCTAGGTAGCGACCGAGTTCCTCGACTTCACTCTTGGTGTAGTGCTCGAGGATATAGCGACCATACAGGTTTTGATCTGTCAAGTAGGCAATCTTGCCATAGAATGAATCTATGTATAGCTTGGCTTCTTCACGAGAGATACCGCGCTCAATCTGCATCAGCAAGAGGCGAGAGGCAATGAACTCCCAGTTGGGAGCCTCAGGAGTAATCAGCTCTACGGCTGCTTTGGTAAGCGTCTCTAATGTATCTGCCTGTTCCTTGTAGAAGGCCTGATACTTGGCATAGAGGAAATCTAACGAATAGGCTTTGCTCTGGAAGCTAGCCTGGATGTCTTTGAGCAGGCTAATGATTTCTTGATCCGAGATTGTTTGGCAGAACTTATTGATGATCTGGCGATACTCGGTTCGCTTCTCGCGATAGAGAATGTAGTTCTTGGCTACTCGATAGTACCCAGCAGCCATTAAGGCATTCTCAACCATATCTTGAATTGTTTCTACCTCCACTATCTCCCGATTGGCAAGCTCAGACTCCAGTTTTTTGCAGAGCTTAGCAATTTCCTTCTCGGGCATTTTTTCCCCTGAGGCAGTGAAGGCACGGCGTATGGCGTTGGAAACCTTAGATAGAGCGAAATCTTCCTCTGCCCTATCTCGTTTGATTATCCTCATAGTGCTTATATCTAAATGTTTATCTGTTTATCCTTGCGATAAAACCCCATTGCTTATAGTCACGAGAATGGCGCTTTATTCGTGTCCAAAGTTAGTCAAAAATACACAACTATTCCTAGCCTCAAGACGGAGATTAAGCAAAAAAAGATTAATAAAACACAGGCTCATCATACTATGCTACTCAACACAATCTGTTATGGACGCTTGTAGATAAAAGGGTTGCGACGGATAACATGTGGAAAGTAAGGAACAGCCCCTATTGATAAACAAGGGCTATCAAAAAGCCATAGATGGAAGTAATGAATAGATGATTACCCCTAAGAGAGCCGCTATACCAAGGACGAGTAGAGGACTTTGCTTATGGCGATACACGGCTATGAACCCTGCACCAAATAGGGCTAGACTAATGATTAGCTGCCAAGGAGCGCTATCCCAGTAGCCGAAGTTCTCAGGAGTCATCAGGACAAGGGCAGCCGCTGCTATCAACCCCACAATCGTCGGACGCAAAATCCCAAAGAGGCTACGCATAATAGGATGGTCTTTGTGCCTAAGCAAGAAGAAACTTATAGCAATCATGAGTGTGAAAGGTAGCCAAACCACACCAAGCGTAGCCAGCAGTGAGCCCACTACCCCCAGAAGAGGTGAGTAACCTGCTTCTACGACTGCCGTATAACCTACATAAGTGGCGGTATTGATGCCGATAGGACCCGGCGTCATCTGGCTTACAGCCACGATATCGGTAAACTCCTGCGCCGTGAGCCAGCCATGCTGCTGCACGACCTCGGCCTGTATGAGCGAGAGCATAGCGTAGCCTCCACCAAAATTCACAATCCCAATCTTGGTAAATACCCAGAATAGCTCTAGAAAAATCATTGCTTATCTACTTATTGGTACGGTTTCGGTGGGCTATAAGACTTCCATAGGTAAGACCTAGCAGCCCGGCAAATAGTATAATATAGATAGGTGATATACCTAGCAGATAGATAAGCCCTGCCGAAGCGATCGGAATCCACCACGTATATCTATCGAGCTTAGCCGAGCGAGCCATCGTGAAGACTGGAGCCGCAATTAGGGCAACTACCACTGGGCGAATGGCTCTGAAGGCATACTCCACCCAAACATTGCCCTGAAAATGGCGAAAACCAAAGGCCAAAGCGAGAATAATCAGAAAGGAAGGTAGGATATTGCCCACAGTAGCGACAATGCCAGAGGTTAGCCCTCCGAGCTTATGCCCGATATGGCTAGACATATTTACCGCGAAAACCCCCGGGGCGGTCTGCGCCACAGCCATGATATCCATAAACTCCTCTCGACTAATCCACCCTTTGCGATCAACTAGCTCACGCTCCATCATCGGAATCATCGCATATCCTCCGCCAATGGTGCCGATACCAATCTTAAAGAAGATGCCGAATAGCTCTCGGTTAAGTCCCATAGCCCTCTAGAATATATGGTAACGTAGCGGCAGTGCCTCACCAGTCTCTAGGCTGACGAAACTCGCCGTAAACATCCATTTAACCAAACGTGTCTCCTGCGTGCTGAAGCGATCTACGGGTAGCTTGACGAGCACTCTATTCCACCCCGCACGTAGCTGTACGGGGACAGGTGGGCGAGCTGTCGCATTCTCATTGCCTAGAGGTATCTCCAGCGAGGGTGCGGTATGCACACTCGTCCACCTTGGCGCAGGTATAGCAGAAGCATTGACCCAAATTCGGCTCTTTCGGTAGTCCCATTGCCCTAGAGGTGGAGGCAAATCACGCTCACTACGACTATAGTTCTGCGTCTCGAAGACTAGTCCGGCGGTTTGCTTTGTAGGACTGTGCACCCAAGCCATAGCATAGGCCGTGTGCTGCTCCTCTGGGTATTCGTAGACACCTGGCATGATATCCGGCCCCCAAACGTGGCGCAGATAGAAGCCCGAGCCTTGATAAGCTCTCGAGCCATAAGTTCGCCCCTCGTAGGTATAGCTAGGTCTCTGCCTAGGAGGCACAAGCCGACCTGAACGTATGTCTCCGAGGTATTGCGTCTCTATCGGGAAGACCTTAGCAAGGTCTCCTTGATTGGGTATAGGATCGACGATTACCCAGCTAGCTTGAGCCTGTGCCACGTATGGGAAAGGCTCTCGAGAGAAGTAACGCTCTTTGTACCACAAGAGGCGACGCTCAAAATCGGCGAATGCCTTGTAGAGAGGTTGTTCACGGCTCTCTAGGATAGAGCTTGCCCTGTCGAAGTAGCCATAACCTCCCCCAACCCAAGCACGCTCGACAAGGGCTAGCGCAGAGGCATAGAGATTGTTTTGCGATGTGATGTCCCGCTCGTCGGGGAGGAAGCGGTCGTTCCAAACGGCAACGATTGCCCCTGCGTGGTCGGGTGACCCTTCGTCTCTGCCAAGTATTTGGCTACCAAATAAAGCAATCGGGTCGGCAAAGAGGTCATAGTGATTGAGGTAGTGCAAACGACTGTCTATAGCAGGGGTAGCGTATTGCGCCTTACCTCGATAGCTCCAGAGCTGGGTCATATCAATCTCGCCAGCCTTATACTGCCAGCCTGGATTCCACGAGATTACCTTGCGCCCAAGGGAGCGAACAAAAGCCACCATCTCAGGCACAAACTCGGGATCTATAAACTCGACCTCATCGGTACCTATATGTATATAGGGAACGTCAAGAACCTCTGCCACTTCACGCAGAAGCACCTTGAGGACTTCTTTGCCTTGCGGTGTCTGCATCCCGAACCCTATCGCACGCTCGAAGGAAGCACTATGCCCTGGCATATCAATCTCCGGAATCAAGAGCACCTCGTGCTGCCGACACCACTCGACAAGCGCTTTTGCCTCCTCTAAAGTATAGAAGCGCCCCGGCATACGCTCAGTGGCGGCAATGCTATGAAGTTGCGGATAAGCCTTGCTCTCGAGACGCCAAGCCTGATTCTCGGTCAGATGCCAGTGAAATACATTGATTTTGAAGCGAGCCAAGAGGGCAATCTGCTTTTTGAGCTCCTCCATGGAGATATATGTCCGTCCCACATCGTGCATGAAACCTCTGATGCGCCATGAAGGCCAGTCCACGACCCGACAAGCCGAGAGAGCTTGCCCAGCAGCAGCATCTATCAGTTGTCTAAGTGTCTGCAGAGCTCGATAGACTCCGGTTCCTGTCGTGGCCTCGATAGCAATTCCTCTGGAGGTAATCGCCAAACGATAGGCTTCTTCTTGATTGAGGCGAGCCTCATCGATATGCTCAACAAGTTTGATGGTTAGCTTAGTCGGATACATTGAGCCGACCTTGAAGAGCTTCTCTTGCATCAGCATTGCGGCCGTCTCGGCATGGACATCTGCCTCTATGGCAATAGTCTTCGACCTAAACTGCCCCTCCAATTTGGTGTAGTGCTTGGGGCTGGGGAGGAGATATTGTTCCTGTTGGGCAGTGAGGGGTAGCCCTAGTAAGAGGACTCCTAATAATATACAAAGTCGTTGGCTACGCATAGAGACGGCTGTATTTAATCCTCAGTGACGAGGTTGTCGATGATGAAGTTCTGCCTCTCGGGGGTATTCATCCCCATATAGAAGTCGAGCAAATGTTGCAGATTATCCTCTTTTTTGAGCTTAATAGGGTCTAACTTGATGTGCTCCTCACTGATGAACTCCTTAAACTGCTCGGGCGAAATCTCCCCTAGCCCCTTGAATCTGGTCACTAGAGCCTTCTTACCCAACTTCTGTAAGGCAGATTGCTTCTCAGCCTCATTGTAGCAGTAGATATTGGTTACCTGTGGCTTCTCTTCGCCCTCCGCCTTGCGCTTACCACCTCGTTTCTTGTTGGCTGTAGCAGTCTTATCGGCAAAGCTGTCGCCTCGCTTGGCTTCCTTGGGCAGGAAGACGCGGAAGAGTGGTGTCTCTAGGATATAGAGATGACCGCGACGTACGAGCTCAGGAAAGAACTGCAAGAAGAACGTCATAATGAGCAAACGAATATGCATCCCATCGTCGTCGGCATCAGTAGCGATGATGATTCGATTGTAGCGCAAACCATCTAGACCATCCTCGATATTGAGAGCAGCCTGCAGGAGGTTAAACTCCTCGTTTTCGTAGACAATCTTCTTATTCTTGCCATAGCAGTTTAGAGGCTTACCTCGCAGACTAAAGACAGCCTGATACTTGGGGTCTCGGCACGTGGTAATAGAGCCACTGGCAGAGTTACCCTCGGTGATGAAGAGACTCGTGAGCTCTGGCTCCTTGGCTCTAGGGTCGTTGTAGTGAATGGTACAGTCACGGAGCTTCTTATTGTGCAGGCTAGCCTTCTTAGCTCGCTCACGAGCTAGCTTGGCGACCCCACTCATCGACTTGCGCTCGCGTTCATTATCCTGAATCTTTTGCAGCAGCGTGGTAGCATCCTCGGCATGCTTATGCAGATAGTTGTCTAGCTCTCGGCTGAGGAAGTCGCTAAGGAACTTCTGGATACTCGGCCCATCGGGACTCATATCCTTAGAACCTAGCTTCGTCTTGGTTTGGCTCTCAAAAACTGGCTCCTCGACCTTGATACTGATAGCTGCTACCATACCATTGCGGATATCGCTATACTCGAAGCCCTTGCCATAGAAATCCTTGATAACACGAGCTACCACCTCACGGAAAGCCGATAGGTGCGTCCCTCCTTGGGTCGTATTCTGACCATTAACGAAGCTGTAGAACTCCTCACCATACTGATTGACATGCGTGAGCACAATCTCGATGTCGTCTGCACGGAAATGGATAGGCGTATAGAGTGGCTCGCCCGTCATATTCTCGTCAAGCAGATCTACAAGCCCACGCCTAGAGGTGTAGCGCTTGCCATTGTAGATGATGCTCAGCCCCATATTGAGGAAAACGTAGTTCTTGACCATCGCCTCGACCTAGTCGTCCCTATAGCGATAGCCTTTGAAGATCTCTGGGTCGGGGCGGAAGCGTACCTCCGTACCATTGACAACCTCGCTGGGCGTCGCTGGACTCTCCTCTAGAAGTTTGGCGTGGCTGTAGCGCACAGACTTGGTCTGCCCATCGCGCCATGCCGTTACTTGACAGAGCACCGAGAGGGCATTGACAGCCTTAATCCCCACCCCATTGAGCCCGACGGATTTCTTGAAGGCCTTGGAGTCTATCTTACCTCCCGTATTCATACGGCTGGTAGCATCAACCAGCTTACCTAGCGGAATGCCTCGACCATAGTCACGCACACAGACCTCGCCATCGGCGATTGTCAGTTCAATCTTCTTCCCCGCCCCCATGACAAATTCGTCGATCGAATTGTCGAGAACCTCTTTGAGCAGGACATAGATACCGTCATCGGCATGCGACCCGTCGCCGAGCTTCCCGATGTACATACCGGGGCGACGACGTATATGCTCGTCCCACTCTAGGGTTTTGATGTCTGTATCGCTGTAGCTAACTGGCAATTCGTTCATGCTTGGTGTATCTATATTTTCAGTTTAAGCGCAAATATACCCAAAAAAGACCATTGCCTGAATATGTCGAGTTGCTCTGAGTAGGCTAAGAGTAGGCAAGGCGGTGTGCCGAAAGAGAACTCGACACACCGCCTTGAGAGATCATCTATCTCATCCAACTAGAGCTGGTAGCTTGCTGTTACTCTTGAGCCTCTGTATTAGCCTGAGTAAGCCAACCAGGGTTTTGATACAGATTACTATTAGCTGCCGTCTTGTCTGGCGAAGCGAGTTGCATCTCAAGCACGGCGAACGGAGCAAGATAGTGAGCCTGATAGAATGTGTATCCATTGAACATGTTGTTGTTCTTCGCCCTGATTTGATATGGATGCAGATAGATTGATAGATCCTTAGACGAAACCTGAGCTTTATCGCCACCATCCGATATCAGCTTGGTATTACCCTTATCATCTTTGAAGTAAGGATAATCGTAGATTTTCGTCCAGAAGTTGGCTCCCTCAATCTGATAATTCTTCACCTGATCCATAGCACGCCAGCGAAGTAGATCGTCCAAACGATATCCTTCGCCCGAGAGCTCACAACGGCGTTCGCGACGTATGCTGTACAACGTTTGATCTACGGGATAACTAGCAGAGAATGCCCCCCAGTCATAAGATGGACGATTGACATTGGCTTCATAGGCCATGTTTGTAGCCGAGATTGTCGTTTCGATAGGAGCACTAATACCTGCACGCTTACGCAGAGCGGTCCAATACGTACGCGCAGTCTCGTCTATATTGCCCCCAAGTAGGTAGGAAGCTTCGATGTAGTTGAGGTACGCCTCTGCTCCGCGGAAGATGATGGTCGCAGTCTGGTCTATTTGTCCAGAGGCGCGCATAGATGGATGATAGTTGCGTCCCTTGCGCTGTCTGTACCCTGTGGTCTCACGCACCTCAGGAGCCTCTAGTAATAGTGCCTGGGTGAAAGGGGTGATGGGGCTGGTCGTCAGATCA
Source organism: Porphyromonadaceae bacterium (assembly GCA_030528445.1). Lineage (GTDB taxonomy): Bacteria > Bacteroidota > Bacteroidia > Bacteroidales > Porphyromonadaceae > Porphyromonas. The sequence goes on from JAUMYV010000045.1 coordinate 12,908, forward strand.
AGTACATCGCCTTCACTATACATAAATAGCTTGAGGCGAAGGTCTCTACCCTGTTTGGTCATAGCTACAGTTTCGTCACCTTTATAGCCAGAAGCAGTGTGATAGATAGGCAGACCATTCTCCATAAGGAACGACTCAACGAGCCCGCGAGTCCAACCAGTAGCCGAACCTGTAATTAGACGCTCTGTAGTGTGATGCACCAGACCAGCATCCTTACTATACTGCTTCCAGAGGATAACCTCCGACATAGACGAAGGGTTGGTGGTCGCAAACATATCATAGTATGGATTCCAGCCATTAGCACCAGAGACAGACTTAGGGTTGAGCTCATTATTGCTTTCGACAAGAGGCGTACTGTCCCCAACGAGCTTCGCTGACTTCATTGCTTCGGTAAGGAAGAACTTGATCTCCTTGTCTATGTCGAAGGTCTTACCCTTATTCCACTCCTTGTCTTTACCTGGCCACTTATCATCTCCTGGCACACGCCCAGAGCCTCTATGATACTTCTCAAAGGTCGCTTCAAAGAGAGCTACACGAGAGCGGAAAAGATGAGCTGCCTTCTTCGTCAGACGCTGAGACATAGGTGTAGTCTCCGGAAGGAGCTCGATAGCCTTGTCTAGATCGGCCAAGATGAAGCGTGCCACTTCGTTGCGAGGCATACGCTTGGCATGCTCGACCAGCACTTCTTCCTTATCCTCTAGAGGTTCCTTCACGATAGGGAAATCTCCGTAGGTCTTGAGGCGACTATAGTAGAGGTAGGCTCGGAAGAAGTAGGCCTCACCTAGATAATTATTGGCTAGGGTTTTGTCTCCAGTGATCGTACCAGCCTTGATTTTGGGCTCTACATCTTGGAGGAACCAGTTAATATCTCTAATCTCGTTGAAGTCTAGAGCACCTGTCCCAGGCCTGCTGGGATCTCCCGTAGCCTGCACCTTCCATTCATCCTTGGAGAAGAGGTGTCGATTTGGCGATATAGCTGCTTGGTTGTCTGTACCATTATCCCAAGAGGCCATACCAGCCCCCCAGCTTCCTAGAGGTGATGGAAAGAATCGATAGCAATTTATTGTAAACGAAGACAGCTGCTCTGAGCTCTTATAGTACTCCTTGGGCCCCACTTCATCGAGTGGCTTCCTGTCCAGAATCCCATCTTCTGAGCACGATGTCGCCAAACCCACAACCAACAGTGATGCTGCTAGGCAAATGGATCTATTTAATATCTGTTTCATGAGAATTTCTTTTTAATGATACGAACTAAAAGTTTACATTCAGACCAAATGCCCATGTGCGCTGTAGAGGATAGATTTTACCTGGCCCCCAATCACCTCCGATAGCTTCGGGGTCGAAAACCTTGGAGAGTTTGGTGAAGGTCGCCAAGTTGTCTACAGATGCATAGAGACGGAGGTTGCTCATACCTAGACGCTCGATCAGATGCTTAGGTAGCGTATAACCCAGCTGTAGGTTTTTGATACGCAGATAAGAGGCATCCTGCAAGAAAAGCGTCTGCTGCTCGAAGTTCTTCCCTCCCGACCCGAAAATTGGTCTTGGGAAACGTGCATTGAGGTTGGCTCCAAGAGGGTCTCCCTCTGGACGGAAAAAGTCCCAGTGCTCGACAAAGCCTACACTCTGCCACTTGCCGAGATTGGCGCCAATGGAATAAGGTGAACTATCCCACCAATCGCGTTTACCGATGCCCTGTAGCATCACGCTCAAGTCAAAGCCCTTGTAGGCAACATCTACTATGAAGCTATAAGAGTAGCGAGGCGAGGTGTTACCGATAATGGTAAGGTCGCCATGTTTCTCTAGTGTACCCTCTCCATCATTGACCTTGCCATCGCCGTCGAGATCCTTGTACATCACATCGCCTGCAGCCCATTGGTTCCCCCATTTGGGGGTATTATGCTTCAAGTGCTCGGTGATCTCCTCATCTGTTTTGGCGATGCCGACAGAGGTATATCCCCAGATCTCGCCATCTTTCTTGCCTGCATACCAAGTGGAGAGCGTACCAGATGGGTTGTAATACTTGGTTACCTCTACTTGGTTATCCGAGAGGAGGAACTTAGCTCCATACTTCAGATCGCCGATATTATCCCTCCAGCGGAGCTCTAGCTCCCAGCCATAGGACTTCAGGTCGGCATTGTTGGTTGCGGGTTGCTTAGCTCCTAGTATGGAAGACAGAGGAGCTGCGGGTCCAACCATGTCTCGAGTGCTACGCGTAAAGTAGTCGAACGAACCTTGGAACCTATTGTCAAAGACTGAAAAATCCAACCCCACATTCCAGCTCTCTACACGCTCCCAAGTCAAAGAGCTAGAGACAAGACCGGGTGCACCAGCAGTAGTCTGTCTGCTGCCGTTGATGATCCACTCAGAGCCAGAGGTTGAGCTCGCTCCCTTTATAGAAAGTCCTTGGTACCATGGATAGAGTGCCTTGATCTTGGTGTTGCCTAGCTGCCCCCAAGAACCACGGAGCTTGAGCTGAGATACTATGCTCTTGATGGGCTTCCAGAAAGCTTCGTTCGCCACATTCCACCCTAGAGAGAATGAAGGGAAGGTTGCCCAAGTCTTATCGCCAATGAAGCGAGAGGAACCATCTCGACGTATAGACATCTCTAGCAGATAGCGACTATCGAAAACATAGTTGGCACGAGCAAACATACCCATCGTAGCCCAATGATTGTACTCTCCGCTCAGCTGAGGCTTATCGTTGGTCGAAGTATTGAGCGTGGGGACAAGAGGGGTAATAACGTCCTGCTTAGTGCCAACGATATTACGATACTTATTGATATCTACATCAAGACCTGCCATGACCTTGATATCATGTTTCTCACCAAGAACAGAGGCATACTCGGCAAAGTAACGCCCGCCAAAGAAGTTGTTCTTATTGGCATCCTCATGCACATCGCTATAACCAGGTTTCTTCCAGTCGTCCCACTTGGCTGATACCTGATTCTGATTTTCATCGTACCAATAGATAGGAAGAACTGCCCAATGCTGGTTGTGATAGGTGGAGTTGTAGTTATTCTCCAAGCGAATAGTCAGCCCCTTAATAGGCGTAAGCGTAAAGGAAAACTGCTGATTGACAAAATCTTTTTGGCTGTTTTGTCTTCCTCCATGGATAAGCTGGATAGCTTCGTTGTGAGGCATTAGATGTCCATTGGGGTCGTAATAGGCATTAGTTGGCCAGCGACGAGCAATATTGTGGAAGAAGAGACCACTCATGTAGGTTGGTCGCTCAAAATCCTCTCTCGTCCATCGGTTAATGTAGTCAACTCGGAGCCATGGGGTGATTTGGCTACCAATCTTGGCTGTAAAGTTGTACCTCTGGAACTCATCCTTGGCTGGTTTGAGCAATCCACGTCTACTTAGGATAGCCCCACTGAGATAATAGTTTAGCTTGTCTGTACCACCACTTATAGATAGGTTGTGCTCATGTGACGGAGCATTCTTGATATAGCTCTCCTCAAACCAGTCTGTATTGGCCCAACCCTCGGAGTACTTTGTCCAGATTTCATTGTGGCCAGGCTTGAGCCTAGTACCATGCTTGACGTTGGGGTCTTGAGAGCCAGACTTGTACTTGCGGATAAGATCCATCATCTCGTCACTGAAAGTGACACCAGCCCCAGCGTTGACACCAGCTCTATTGAAGTAATTGGCAAACATCTCCGAGTCCATCATATCTGGAATCTGAGTAGCTGTAGAGAAACGAATACTACCACTATAATTCACGCGAGCCCTACCCGAGCGACCATTCTTGGTCGTTACTAGGATTACCCCAAAGGCAGCACGCGAGCCATAGATGGCACTAGAGGACGCATCCTTAAGTACTGAGATATTCTCAATATCACTAGGGGCGAGCGTATTTAGATTTCCCTCTACTCCGTCGATAAGAATCAGAGGGCTAGAAGAAGAGCCTTCGCTTATTGTACCTGTACCACGGATATTGATGCTCATACTGCCATCGAGCTGTCCTCCGCTATTGCCAACCGATAGGTTGAGCCCTGGCACAAGCCCTTGTATCGCCTGAGACACATTTGCTACAGGTCTTGCTTCAAGCGATTTGCTATCCACGCTCGACACAGCTCCCGTGAGGTTTACCTTTTTCTGTCGGCCGTAGGCAACGACGACGACATCGTCGAGCTCCTTGGAGCTACTCTCGAGCATAATGCTGAGGAAATCAGCATTTTTGACCGTAATCTGCTTGTCTTTCATCCCCACATAAGAAATCAGCAACACGGATCCTTGGGGGACATTGCTCAATGTGAAATTACCATCTAGATCAGTTGTAACCCCCATAGTCGTTCCCTTGACGCGGATTGTTACACCTATCAGAGCCTCTTTTTTCTCATCTGTTAATTCCCCCGGGATAGTAAGGCTCTTCTGAGCCCATAGGGACGAAATTATGATCATCATCAAAGTTAGGAGAAACCCTCCC
>JAUMYV010000046.1 GCA_030528445.1 Porphyromonadaceae bacterium
CCTTAGGCTTATCTGCATCGTTGCCGGGCTGCTCGGGCTCTTCCTTAGGCTTATCGGCATCGTTGCCGGGCCCCTCGGCTTTCTTCTCGACCATAATACGGCATGAGGCCTGTATATCTGCCATGCCTTTGGGGTGAACTAAGATAATTGCCTCTCCCTCCGCGAGGGCCTTGACTTCGCCCTTGAGGCTTACGCTAGCCACCTTGTCGGCATTGCTCGACCATACAAGCTCGACCTCCTTACTCCCTTTAGGCGTAACTGTAGCTGTGAGCTTGAGGCTTGTGCCTACTTCTAACTTCAGCTCTTCCTTGTCTAGGTTGATTTCCTTAATCTTAATCTGTTCGGTATGCTCGGGCTCTCGATGTAGTTCCTTTTTCTCACATCCGAGCATCAGCACTAGCATCAAAGCGAGTGCGAGCCACACATGTTGCTTCTTCATTAAACTTTGTATTTCTGATTTGATTTATTTGCACAGGGCAAGACGAAACGCGTAGACACACTAGAATCTCTGTGAAATCTAACCTTTGGGGGCTGAAGCTCCACAAGCTCAAGCATACACCACCAAGCGCTAGCTCATACATTAGATATTGTCTGTTCATTGTGCTATGAAACAAGTAGGCTAAAATGAATAAATAGATTAGATCAAACTCAGAGTTCGACAAAGATACGCATATTATCCCCTCTTCACAATCACATCAGACCTTCGGGGAGGGCTAAGTAAGGGGCTATGGCAAAATTCGTTTTGCTCGCAGCCCCTTTTAGGTACCTCAGAATGCGCAAAATGCAAGGATTGCGTAAGTCGAGAGCAGAGCGGAGTTTACTCCAGCTGTGCCGAGACTAGCAATCGTGCGGGAGAGGGCGCTAAGACCGAGGTTGACGGGAACATACCTCAGTATGTTCCCGAAGCCGAAGCCGAAGTCCGTGCGGAGCAAATGTCGTAAGCAACGTAGCCGTTTATAAATTATGACACACCGCCCTATAGGGATTATTTGATTGTTGCTGCTACAGATGCTACATCTGCAAAAAAGAGTAGGTCTGCACGAAGCTGTAGGCACGCTCAATCTGTTCGTACATCACCACATCATCTTCGATTCTAGGCACGACTTTGCGGAACTCACATAGTAGCTCCTCTAGGGTTGTAGAGGTCGTCGCTGGTCGACGGAACTCAAAAGCTTGAGCCGCATTTATCAGCTCAATGCCAAAGATGCGGTAGAGATTATCAATGAGAGGCAGAAGCTTAGTCGCGGCATTAGCTCCCATGGAGACATGATCCTCTTGATTGTTGGAGCTAACGATGGAGTCGGACGAGGCGTTGAAGCAGTACATCTTGTTTTGGCTGACCATGGACGCTGCCGCATACTGCGGAATCATTAGACCAGAGTTTAGTCCGGGTTTAGCTACAAGAAAGTCTGGCAATCCACGCAGCCCGAAGATGAGCTGGGCTACACGGCGCTCGGAGATATTTCCTAGCTCGGCCAGAGCCAATGCGAGGAAGTCGTAGACTAATGCGAGCGGCTGTCCGTGGAAATTGCCACCCGAGAGAATCATATCCTGCTCGGGGAAGATGGTTGGGTTATCCGTCACGCCGTTGATTTCATCCTCTACCACACGGCACACATGGGCGATGGCATCGTAAGACGCTCCGTGCACTTGCGGGATGCAGCGAAATGAATAAGGGTCTTGTACGTAGGGTTTGGGTTCGCGAATGTGCGCGCTCCCCTCAAGGATGCGCCTCATGTGGCGTGATACCTCTATTTGCCCACGGTGGTTACGTATGGTGTGTAGCTCCTGTGTAAACGGCGCGTCAAGACCATTAAATCCCTCCAGTGAGAGAGCTGCTATATTGGTGCTCATCGTCATCAGTCTACGGGCATGGATGAGGGCATAGACGCCATGTGCCGACATAAACTGGGTACCATTGAGCAGAGCTAGCCCCTCTTTACTCTTGAGTGTAATTGGTGCAACATCAGCTAAGGCCAAGGCCTCTCGGGTAGGCATTCGCTTACCTAGATAATAGACCTCGCCTAGCCCAATGATAGGGAGGAAGAGATTGGCTAGTGGAGCCAGATCGCCCGAAGCCCCGAGAGAGCCTCGATCGAATACCACTGGCGTGATGTCTTTGTTGAGCATCTCGATAATCCACTCGACAGTAGAGAGCTGTACGCCGCTATGCCCGAGAGATAATGCATGTGCTTTGAGTAGGAGCATCAGACGAACAATCACCCTCTGAACCTCTTGCCCTGTGCTGCAGGAGTGACTCTTAATTAGGTTTTCCTGTAGCGTAGCCAAGTCCTCTAACGGAATACCCCTATTACATAGGGCACCGAAACCCGTGGTAATGCCGTAGAGCGGACGTGCGGATGTGGAGATTTTGTCGTCGAGGTACTGCCTACAGCGCTCAATGTTTTTCACAGCTTTTGGAGCAAGCTCCACCGTGAGCGGCTGGAGGACAAAAGCCTCTAGCTGCTCAACGGTGAGAGCCGCATCGCCTACAACGATCTTGTTTTTCATAATGACAGGGGATAGTTTGACTAGATTATTGTAGTGATGCTTTGGTCTGCTCGAAGATGGCGCGTTCTCTTGCCATGGCATCAACCTCTAGACGATCGGCCTCCTCGGCAAGCGCTCGCACGAAGGGCTCATCAGTGATTGAGGTCAGGTTAATACGCACATTGAGTAGAGCCCCCAGAACAGCCGTGCGAGCGCACATCATGGCGACACAGCCATCCGTGATAGCGTTGCTATTGCCTTTAGCCACTACTGTCTCGGCGAGAGTCAGCAGCTCATGGGCGCGCCGTGCTACAGCCATCGGGATATTGGCTGCGAGCTTCGTGCGCTCTTGGATTTGCTGCGAGCGATAGGCTTTCTCTTCGTCTGTCTCTTTGGGTAGTTTGAAGGCCTCGAATACCAATCGGTAGGCATCGCTATCTCTATCAATATCGGCCACCAGTTCCGTACGTAGCGCCTCAGCCTTGCTTGCCAGCTGACGCATCTCGTCCTCCACCTCCATATAGCGCTTCTTGCCTATGGTTAGGTTAGCCACCATCTGAGTCAGTGCACCAGCGATTGCTCCGTTGAGGGCAGAGATACTTCCCCCACCAGGGACTGGCTCCGAGCCAGAAGTCTCGAGGATAAAGTCCTGTAGATTTAGATCTTTGAGCATTGTTTATAAGGGTTTTAATCGTTTGTTTGCTTGCGATGAGGTTAAACTATGGGATATCGGACGCCACTCTTGATAGTGTCTCTGACGAGGTTCATCCCGAAGTGATAGGAGAGGAATTTGTACGATGGGAAGCGGATAATCACCATATCGGCCTCCTTGCCTACCTCGATGCTCCCGACACGGTCGGCACGACCGATAGCGGCCGCACCATTGATCGTGAGAGCAGTGATCGCCTCCTCCACCGTCATGTTCATATAGATTGTCGCTAGAGCAATCATCAGAGGCACGGATGAGGAGAAGCAGCTCCCAGGATTGAGATCAGACGCCATGGCTACGGCACAGCCTGCATCGATCATTTTGCGTGCTGGTGCGTAGTCGGCCTTGAGCGAGAAAGCTGTACAAGGGAGCACGGTAGCCACCGTTTGGCTCTGTGCAAGTGCAGCGATGCCCTGCTCCGAGATTTGGAGCAGATGGTCTGCCGATAGGCAACCCAGCTCTGCGGCTAGCTCGGCTCCGCCGAAGGGGACAATCTCGTCGGCGTGCATCTTCACCTCGAAGCCCATGGCCTTCGCGCCGAGGAGTAGCGCGCGCGTCTCTTCGTGATCGAAAACACCTCGCTCGGTAAAGATGTCGCAGCACTCGGCTAAACCTCGTGCTTGGACTATAGGCATGACCTCCTCTAGCAAGAAGCGGATAAAATCCATTTCCCGACCCTTGTATTCGGGAGGCGTATCGTGTGCCCCCATAAAAGTTGAGTAAATCGAAATCGGATGCGTCCGCTCTAGCTCTGCAGCCACCTCTAGCTGTAGGAGCTCTGTCTCCAGATCCATCCCATAGCCACTCTTGGCCTCGACCGTCGTCACCCCTTGGCGGAGCATGGCGTCTAGATGGGCGCGAGCCGATGAGACAAGCTCTTGCTTGGTGGCCTTGCGAGTGGCGCGCATGGTACTGGCGATACCTCCGCCCCGCTCCATAATGCTCATGTAGCTATCGCCTCGAAGCCTCCATTGAAACTCATCTTCCCTATACCCACCGAAGACTAGATGCGTGTGGCTATCGACGAAACCTGGGAGCACACAGCAGCCCGAAGCATCTACTTCATGGCAACCGCGTACGTCTCGATCAGATACTCCAGCCATTGACCCTACATAGGTAATGACGCCTTCGCGTGCGATGACGGCCGCAGGCCCATCAACCAGGCCTATGGCGTTCATTTCCTCGATGCCTCGTTTGGCTTCTCGACCTTTGCAAGTAACTAGCTGAGGGATATTTTTGATGAAGATATTGCCGACAGGTTTCATCGCCTTATTCCATGATTTTGTTCTCGAGCACTTGATCAATGGAGAACTGCTCTAGTCCTAGATAATACTCAGCCACATCAATCAAGGCGGCCATGGGTACTAGCCCCACGATCTCTGCTCCTACGACCTCCACACCATAGCGACGAGCCTCCATGCGTACCATCTCGTGAGCGCGATAGACGGCCGTCTTGGTAAAGTCTGTAAGGTTCATCGACACCTGTGTGATGCCTCTATCGGAGAGCTCTACGCCCATCGCCTTGCAGAAGCGGAGCCCTCCGCCGATGAAGCGGACTTTCTTGGCAATGGCAGATGCTATGTCAATGTTCGGAGTGCTTAGATTGACGTTGTACGCCACGAGGGGCATTCTGGCTCCGACTGCGACCGTGCCACTGGTGGGGTGGCGATGCGCTGGCCCGAAGTCTGGCCGCCACTCTTCTTGCTTGATCTTCTCTTCCATGCCCTCGAACTCACCCTTGCGAATATTGGCTAGATTTTCTCTATGTGCAGCCGAAGCCGATTTTTCGTAGAGGAATACAGGGATATCGTAGCGACGTGCAATCTCTGCGCCCACTTCTTTGGATAGCGCGATAGCATCCTCTACGGTCACATTCTTAATTGGGATGAAGGGGACTACGTCTACTGCGCCCATACGAGGATGTTGCCCCTCATGTTTCGTTAGATCGATGTACTTCTGAGCAATCCCTATCGCCTCTAGCACTGCGGCCTTGAGTGGTTCTAGTTCTCCTACCACAGTTACTACCGTACGGTTGTGGTCTTCGTCGCTGCTGTAGTCGAGCAGTCTAACGCCCTCTGTCGCACGGAAGGGCTGTACGATCAGCTCGATTGTCTCCTTGTTTCGGCCCTCACTGAAGTTAGGCACACACTCCATTAATTTTTTTACAGTTGCCATCGTGGTGTGATTGAAATATGAATATTGTGTTTGTATTTGGTTGCTACTATCTATCCGAGTAGGTTATCCAATAAGGCGTCATCTACGAGATAAGGAAGCGTAATGTGATAGCCTTGGTCGGCGTGCGTTTGGTTAAACTCCTGCGAAGTGCTCATAGCATTGCGGTTGCGTGCCCACGAGCGTCTAGCTACTCCTCCCATCACATCCCAGAGCATTGCTGTGCGCAGAATCTCATCTACACGCTCCGAGCCGTCGAGCACCATGCCGAAGCCCCCATTGATGCTCTTGCCTATCCCCACGCCTCCGCCATTGTGTAGGGCTACTAGGCTCATGCCTCGTGCAGCATTCCCCGCGAAGCACTGTACAGCCATATCCGCCATGATGTTGGAGCCATCTTTAATGTTGGATGTCTCACGAAAAGGGGAATCGGTGCCTGCGGTATCGTGATGATCTCGACCAAGCATGATAGGGCCAACCTTGCCCTCTCGCACCATCTGGTTGAAGCGTAGGGCAATCTGCTGTCTGCCCACAGCGTCTTGATAGAGGATACGTGCCTTTGTCCCCACGACTAAGGCATTCTGCTCGGCATCTCGTATCCAGATATAATTGTCCCTATCTTGCTCTCGCCTATTGGGGTCTATACACGCCATAGCCGCTTGGTCTGTGGCGCGCAGATCCTCGTCCCTCCCAGATAGACACACCCAGCGGAAGGGGCCATAACCATAGTCGAATAGCTCTGGTCCCATAATATCCTCGACGTAACTTGGCCAGATAAAGCCGTCCTTCTCGTCGATGCCATTTTTGGAGATCTCGTGTACGCCACTATCATAGATCGCCTTCATGAAGGCATTGCCGTAGTCGAAGAAATAAGTGCCTCGTGCCACAAGACCCTCGATGACTTCATAGTGCCTCCTGAGACTGCGATCTACAGCGGAGGCAAAGGCATATCGATCCTCCTTGAGCAGCTTGGTACGCTCCTCGAAAGTGAGTTCTACGGGGCAATAGCCACCTTCGTAGACGGCGTGGCAGCTTGTTTGGTCGGAGAGCAAATCTATATGGATGCCCTTGTCTAGGGCATATTCTAGGAGTTCCACGATATTACCATGATAGGCTATGGAGATAGGCGCACCGCCCTCCAGGCCTTTTCGTGCGAGGTCAAAGGCCTCGGGGATCGAACAAGCGATGTGCCTGACCCAGCCCTGCGAATGGCGGGTGATGATACGCGAGTAGTCGACCTCTGCTGTGATTGATACCGCCCCTGCGATATCGGCAGCCTTGGGCTGAGCCCCACTCATACCTCCGAGCCCAGAGGAGACGAAGAGCTTCCCTGCCAGATTGCCCCCCGAGGGAATATTTAGGCGCTGGCGCCCAGCGTTGAGTAGCGTATTGAATGTACCATGTACAATCCCCTGAGGACCAATGTACATCCAGCCGCCAGCGGTCATCTGCCCGTAGTTGGCCACGCCCATTTGAGCTGCAATCTCCCAGTCTTTGATGTTGTCGAAGAGGCCAACCATCATCGAGTTGGTGATGATGACGCGTGGGGCGTCTGGCTTGGAGGCGAAGAGGCCTAGTGGATGTCCGCTTTCGATGACTAAGGTCTGCTCCTGGGTTAGTTCTTCTAGGTATTTTTTGATTAGGCGGTACTGCATCCAGTTCTGGCAGACCTGACCAGTCTCGCCATAGGTGACCAGCTCGTATGGGTAGAGAGCTACATCGAAACAGAGATTATTGTCTACCATGACTTGGAAGGCCTTACCCTCTAGGCATTTGCCTTGATACTGATCTATGGGCTTGGCTTTGAGATCACCTTGAGGTCGGTAGCGGTAGCCGTAGATTTTGCCTCTAGTCTTGAGTTCGTCTAGGAACTCTGAAGCTAGCTTTTCGTGTAGCTCGACAGGGATATACCTTAGGGCATTTTGTAGTGCCACCCTAGTCTGCGCAGGAGTTAGGCGAAAACCTCTGTCTGGGGCACGACGAATCCCCTCATCAAATGTAGGGTATTGAGGTAGGCTGGACTCTAGTGTGAAAATTTTGGCGTCCATTACTGTGCATTTAGTAGATTACTATTTTGTTCCAGTCTTCACAAGCTCGGCATTAGTCCCCCGACAGTACTTAATAAGGGAGGGGGACAAGCATCCCGAAAACGCTCTGCAAGGTAAGAAAATAAGTCATCACAGCAAAAAGAAATGCCAAGAGACAGATCAAAATCCATAGGAGAGTATCACACAGCCTAGCCATTCTAGATAAGGATATCTATCAAGTTACGACCACCCTGTGGTTTGTGTATTGTAGCAATCCCTTAAATTTGTATCAGATATAACCAAGCAATACAGAAGCAAGCATCTACGAACCCCAAAAAATAAAAGGATTATGAAAACATTAGATCCACAACCTCAAGAAGTCAAAGATAATCTTGAGGAGTTGCTTAGGGACTTGGACCAAAAGATTCCTCCCAAACAACTTGACCGCAACCTACTCATCGCCACTTGGAATATTCGTGGCTTCGGCGACTTGACGCGCGTTTGGATGAGCCAAGAGGGCGATAGTCCCCGACGTGACTTGCACTCGGTGTACTGTATCGCCGAGATTCTGAGGCGATTTGATGTGATTGCTATCCAAGAAGTCAAATCCAACATCAGAGCCCTGAGAGACACGCTCAAGATTCTGGGATCAGAGTGGTCTATGATCCTCACCGATGTAAATCAGGGCGACTCTGGCAATGGCGAGCGCATGGCCTATTTATTCGACACCCGTAGGGTTAATCTATCGGGTTTGGCAGGGGAACTAGTCGTGCCAGACGAATGGCGCAGTGGGGTATCCAAAAATGTGATGCAGGAGCAGTTCGTTCGCTCGCCCTATGCCGTGAGCTTCCGCTCCAAGCATCAAACCTTCATCCTCATCACGCTGCATGTACTCTATGGCAAGAAGTCGACCGATCGCATCAACGAGCTCAAAGGCATCGCCCAGTGGCTGTCGTCTTGGGCCAAAGATGTCAATGCCTATCACCAGAATTTGATTATCCTTGGCGATTTCAATATAGAAGCGCGTGGCGATCTGCTGGAGCAAACATTCCTCTCCGAGGGTCTATACATACCCGAGGGCTTGCAGAGTAAGGAGGTGAGCCGATCGATCTTCAATGACACGAAGTTCTACGATCAGATTGCTTGGTTCAATGGCACTAATGGGCAGCCCAAACTCTCTCTGGAGTTCGTGCGTGGTGGGAGCTACGACTTCGTTGCTACGGCACTCAACAATAGAGGTCTAACCAAGCAAAAACTCTCCTTTATGATCTCCGACCACTATCCACTATGGGCAGAGTTTAAGCTCTAATGCAGACGCCCATATACAAACGAAGAGGCGGTGCAGAATTTGATTCTGTACCGCCTCTTCGTTTGACATCGTAACGCACTTACACCTCTACTTCTTGGGGATTTGAGCCCCATATCCAGGGACAACCCCGAAGAGTTTGCGTGCTTTCTGCCAAGGGTATTTATTGGCAAACATCGTCACCCGAGTGGTCTGTGTGCCTTGCTGATTGAGTCCGAGATAGCGATTGATCTGGTTGGCCGTAGAGTTGCGGTCATAGCTCTCCGAGGTCGTGATCTTTAGGCCAGTAAAGCCCTTGAGGTAGGCGGCGTCAATCGCCTCGATAAACCTCTTCTCAAATGGCATCTCCTTGTTGCCTTCGTACTTAGGACCAATCTCCTCGGCTTCCTCGATGCGCGAGGCTGGCACATTGATGGGGTTGGACTTGGTGCAGATCTCCAAATCGTACATATTGCCAATGAAGTAATTGTCGAAGAGGTTACTCTGCTTGAGCTTCTCATACTCCTGCCGAGCCTCGTAGCGGCACCGCTCTACGCCACAGCGTGTATTGAACCCAAAGATATTGTTGTAGACGTTGATGGTACGGATGCCATTCATGAAGCGGAAGCCCTGCCCCATCGTCTCAAACTCCTTGGTAATCGGCCAGGTGAAGAGGACTGTATTGTGGTGGAAGTCTAGCGAGATCTCACCCTCTCTGCCTGCTGCCAGTGTCCCCCAGATTTCGCAAGCCGCGTAGCGATTGGCTACGAATACATTGTTGCTGATTTCAATGTGGCCTGCCCCCATACCAGCTTGTAGGCCAAAGTAGCGACAGTTGACGAATACACAATTAGACACGCGTACCTTACCCTCTACCGTCAGGTGGAGGGCACGCCAGTCGGCTTTGGAATAGCCCGTGGGCTGTATGGAGCTACCATCGGGGTGTACGAGCATCCCCGTGAGCACCTCTGTATTGGGTGTCCCTGTGCGCGGATCTTTGACGTCAGCCTTATTGTAGAGAATAAGTTCGCCTCCGTCGAAAGTGAAGCCATCCACCACAACCTCTCCAGCAGGCCTTTTGTCTCCATAGGCTCGACGTGCCGTGATGTGGAATAGGGCTGAGCCAAGCACGCGTGGCGACTTTTCATTGGGCTGGATTTTGGTGATGTACTTGAGAGGGTCTCGCTCGGAGAAGTCGGCCGAATAACCGCCGTAGAACTTGAGAAATTTGCCATCGTCTGCACCATTGCCGAAGCGTCCGCACTCGATATAGCCTCTATCCATATTGCCCAAATAGTTCCCCTCTGCCACTAGGATCGTAGAGCCTTCCTCTGCCAGATCAATAGCCTTTTGTAGATCCCTAAGCGGCGTGTCTTTGCTCAAGCCATCGGCACGCGTCTTGCCATTGGGACTAACGTAGTAGGTCTTGGGCGAGGCGGTTGGGTTGCTGGCATTTCGCCCTACTCCTCTTGTATTCTGCACTTCTAGGCGGTCGGTAGTGCTCTTGCTCAAACTATTGAGCCCCCAAGTCTGCACTGGCAGGAGTGTGCTTATCCCGAGCACGATGGAGAGATAGTAAATGCTCTTGATCATATTCATATTGATTAGTTTAGTGATTAGTATTGTTTTCTTCTTTGGCTCGATACCTATGGACAGGTTGTCAGTGCATTGCCACAGAGCCACTCTAGACGTATCCAGCCCTGATGCTTCTTGTCTACCGTCTGCGCCTTAACCCACTCGCCTTGCACCTCTAGAGGTCTCAAGAAAATTTCTTCGGCGAAAGAATACACGGCGCGAGCCTGATCGCTCGGTTGATCTCTGAGCGAGAGGGTTTGCCCACTATAGTTGCGTGTGCTAGCGGCAATGACGGAGTAGTGTATCCAACTCTCGCCATCTGGGTTCGCTACGATATCGCCCTCAAAGTCGTCGATGTATGCCGAGATCCGATTACTCCAGATGCGCCACCAGCCCTTTTGGTTGTCGCAGATAACGAGCATATATGCTCCACCCCTCTCTAGCCTGCGTACTACAGGCCCATTGGGAGTACTGCGGATATTTGTGTCGCCTGCCGTCGTGTCGTGGATGAAAACAGCAATATCTGCGAAATAATAATTGTCGAGCATGATCTTGCGGGTCATCCCCTTGAGCTTGAGGGTTAGCTCTAGACGAGGAGCATTCTTCTCCGAGTTGATAGGGGTTGTGGCGAAATTATTGGTCTTCTTGCTCCTAAATTCATGCCTGGAGAATTGTTTGGAGCTAGAGTAGTGGAGCGTATCGGCCGAGCCATCGGCATATTCGAGCCTCAGTTCGGTAGGTTTACTCTGCGCCTTGTCGTAGTCTAGCACGACATTGACACGATCTAGCATACACGAGTAGTGCGTCATCGAGCTACTCTCCTGAGCCAGACCTACACTGGAGTAGCAGGCCAGGGAGAGTATCCCCAAGGGCAGTCTACTTAGTTTCATAGCGATCAGTCGCGAATTGGTGATGTCGCTATTATTGGGTAGGGGGTAGAGGTCTGACTTCGTTGACCCAGCGTTCTTTGACCCAGCGAAAAACTACATACTTGCTCTCCATCAGATCATCGAGGTCGGCGTCCATAAACATCGTCTGGTATTCCATATCCTGGACCTTTGTGCCGATGTGCATCTCGATCGATGTACCTCTGCGTGGTAGCTCGAAACGAAAGACGATACGCTCCTTGAAGAGCTTCGCCAGATCAGCTCGTTGCTTAGGCGTGAGTCGAGAAGTGTCGTAGAAGTCCTCTACCGTGACCCCGGCAGTGTTGGGAGCAAGCGAATGGTCAGCCCGAAGACGACCTTGATCGTAGATATAGAAGCGTAGCTTGCTCCACCCCTCGGTGGTACTGAGAGCTACAAGCTTGCGCCCATCCTTGAGATTCCAGTAGCAAACCTCGTACTTGAAGTCTTCGGCATAGGAATAGAAGGCTCGCAGATAACCATTACGCTCATCACAGAGATCTACGCATTGGCCATCAGCAGGCTCAGCCCCTGCTTTCGTCCCAATGTTTTTGAGCATTTCCTTGCGCTTCTGCACCGAAAATTCGCCCCACTCTAGATCTCGCTCGGGGAGCATCAAGAAGATGTCGCGGATGCCAACCTTTTTCGCCCGAGTGCTGTCGTGCTTCGCCCCGAAACTGGTAATCGATAGCGCACATAGCACAATCAAGAAAAATTGCTTCATAGGATAGATGTGTTGCTGTATTTACCCTAGGGACTACTCAACGACGCTCCACTTGTACTCGGAGAGCGGATTAACGATGCGCTCTTGGAGCTTGACCTCTACCATCTGCAAGGCCCTAAGTGGATAGCCATCGAAAAGGTATTGCTTGGCCTTGTCTTGCTCCTCCTTGAGCTGCTCGTTGCGCAGGAAGTCGTAGACCTCATTCTGGTCGACCCACACTCCTTTTTGCTTATCCCAGCAGATCGTGGGCAGATCCGAGTCGTTGGTGTAGAAGAAGAACGTGTCCTCGTCCGCAATCTCAATATCATGCCCTGAGTCGAAGGGCAGGTCTATGGGCACTACGACCTCGCCCGTAGTCAAGTCGTGTAGCCAGAGTGTGCGCACCGTCCCCGTACCTTCACTAGTTATCAACGTCCGCCCCACCAACTTCTCAAAGTCTAGGACACTACCCTTGATCTTGAAGTGCTTAATCCCCGTATGCTTGGGCTGAATCTCGAAGCTATTGCTATACACATCATCGTCTGTAGGGGGATTGTCTCTCTCGACGATGCGCATATCGTCATTCTCCAAGATGATGTTGTCACCCTCCGTAAGCTCGGGTAGGGCAACTGCTGTCATTTGGAGGCTATCGGTAGCGCCTGATTGGTCGTTTTTCACTCCAGTACACCCTGCCGAGAGGATGAGTGCCATCGCAACGGCTAGGCTAAAATTCTTCTGTTTCATAGTATGCATGGTGATTAATCTTGGGGAGCCACGTGCAGGGGATAGCTGGACTCTTGCTGAGCCTTAAACACAACTCCAATGAGGATGGGGACGTCTCTGTAATCCTTCTGTTTGAGCATCTCTGCGATGAGTTTAGTTGTCGGACTATCGGGGTAAGCCTCTGAGAATCGTTTCCATTCATTCCTAAGCTCTAGGTCTAATGCCCCAGAGTCGTCTGCAATAGGCGTATTGTCCACACCTGCAAGATAAGCCATCTGGAGGAACTGATAGCTCTCGCCAAGTCTGCCCAGTAGCTCCGTCTGCTCGGGGTAAGACTCGGCATAGGCCTCGTATCTGGTGAGCAGATCTCCTAGCTCGCGCCAGCTCAGCCTGAGGCAGGCGTCTGGAGCGTAGTTTTCGCTGTCCTCTAGGAGTTGCCAATACCTCTGATAATAGGGCGGTAGCTGACTGAGGTAACTAGCGAAAAGCGTAGGCGTGGGGGCAAAGGTCACGAGCCCTTCTCCCAAATCCTCTACCTGTAGCCCGCCCTGCAGATAGCTCTGTTCCTTCTGCTTGATGGAGTCGTGTGGTTCGATAATATTGCCCTCTTCGTCGAGGTGGTACTCATAATAGCGACCTAGATAGTCGCTCTCGCGTTCATTGAGCTTGTTGGCCTCTTGTGCCACTAGTGTAGAGAACTCGTCGAATATTCGGCATCTCTCCTCTGGCGTTGCACCCTCTATCGTGAGGTCGACTATCCGACGTTTGAGGTCAATACGCCGTAGTGGGTCGGTGGCTTGAGCCAAGGCCTGCTCTAGACTATCGAGGCTAGAGGTCGCACTTGAGGTTTGTTTGGAGGACTGACAGGCAGTCAATAGCGCAACTGCCGACAAGAGGGAATAGATGATTGGCTTCATTGGAATAGGGAATAAGTTGGATTTCTGTATCATATAGAGTAGTGTCAGATCACTGAGCAGGTTGCTTGATGTCGAAGCGTCTAACGCGGGCAAACATACGCATACGTTCGTTGGTCGAGGCATCGGTCGTGAATAGAGAGGTTGTGCAGTCGGCATCATGCTCGGGGGTTAGCTCACTATCCTCGTCCAAAAAGAATAACTGGTTGCCTACCCAGCGAGCGGGCATCGTAGCCGTCGCACCATCCTCAGCCAAGCGCTTCTGTTGCGAGCCATCGGCATTGGCGATACAGAGTGGCCCATGTGCCAAATCTACGAAGGCAGTAATGGCGATGAAAGCTACCTTACTTCGGTCTGGACTGATGCTATGCCCCATGTACCAGACCGGCTCATCCTCATCCTCCATTTCCGACCGTATATCCAATTGGTCAGTCAGACAAACAACCTTACCAGCGTCGCTGTAGAGCAGTTGTCCCGACTCGGTCGTAAACCCCTTGGGCTCTTGCTCCGTCTGTCTGCCACAGAATTGGTTGTATTCATCTATATCAGCTGAGGCAGTGCGTAGGTTGCCTCTGGCGATGTCGTAGATGTGAAAGAGTGAGAAGTCGTATACCTCCCAGCTAAAATCGCTCCTGATGAGCACTTTGCCATTGCTATACTCTAGGCGGCTACGGTCTCCATAGGTGCCAAGCGTACACTGCTCCTTGGTCAGCTTGAGGTTGACTAGATCCTCGAGCTTGGGCGACGACCCATTGACGAAGGTCGCTTGACGCAACCAAAGCGAACCCTCACGCACTACGGTATAGTACATTGCCTTACCGTCTGATGCGAAGGAAAAATTGAAAATCTCGTCGGGTTCTGATAGATGGAATGGAATGGTCATATCCTCCTCTACGTTGTAGAAGAAAAGGAGACTATCCTGATAGGCAATCACATGCGATGTGGCGAAGTTGTCGTAGCTGTACGACAGCCCTGCGATAGTTTCGTCCCCTGCGGCCTTCTCTCTGTGCTCTGCTGAGCTACATGCGGCGACAAGCGCACACATAGTGATAGCGAAAAATACTCTCGTCAAAATTGCTTTCATAGCCTATTGTAAACTTTTGTATGATATGGATAACCTAAGGCGAAGTTAAAGCAAAAAGTTCACATCTAGATACCCTCTAGCCGATTAATCGCCTTGTTTAGGACTAGGGGTATGCCAATGGGCGGTGTGTCCAATAAAACGGCACACCGCCCCAATTCCCTACTCTTAGTTCTGCGCTCGACCGCTCTGTTTAGTTTTCGGCATCGAGAGAGGCACCCCGACGAGCCTCGTCGAACTTAGCCTTCATCGTCGGGTTGCCTCGCGTGAGCTTACGAATGGTCAGTGCCTCGGCCTTATCGTTGGCTAGACGCAGATTATTTTCGCTACCGATGAGTGCGTCCTTGATTTTCTGCAGATGCGTGATTGATTTGTCTATTTCGTCAATAGCGGTCTTGAACTTCTCACTTGCTAGACGATAGTTGCGTCCAAACTTCTCTTGGAAGTCGAGGAGCTGACTCTCGAAGTTCGTGACATCGACCGACTGTCGGCGCGCAAGCTCTAGCTCGTGCTTGTAGGCTAAGCTCTTCTTCGAAATCTGGACGAGCAGGGTAATGAGCGGGATGAAGAACTGTGGACGGATGACGTACATCTTCTCATATCGGTGGGACATATCGACGATACCGCCATTGTACAGCTCGTTGTCTGGCTCGAGGAGCGAAACCAGAACGGCGAACTCACACCCCTTGGCGCGGCGGTCGGCATCGAGCTTCTTGAGGAAGTCCTCGTTGCGGTGTTTGGTCGCTGTGGTGTCTGCCTCGTTTTTCATCTCAAACATCACCGATACGTACTCTAGCCCCTCGATATCGTAGTCACGAAAGATAAAGTCTCCCTTGCTCCCAGCCGAGGCATCATTGTCCTTCTCGAAGTAGGCTAGAGGCATCATGGGGCGCAGGGTTTGGTTAAACTGCGTGGAGCAGTGCGCCTCGAGCGTCTCCCCAACCATCTTGGTCGATAGGCGTAGCTTCATGTCCTTGTAGTACTCGACCTGCTCCTGTGCCATCTTTAGCTTCATGTCGTACTGCTCTTTGAGCGTCTTTTCGCTAATCTCGGCACTCTGCTTGTTGAGCTCGATTGTGGCTTGGAGCCTCTGTAGCTCGGTATCCTTTTGGCTCAGTTGCTTTTGGCTATCTTCTCGCTCCTTGAGCACTGCGATCTGCACCTGCTGCGCATGCTGCGAGAGGGTAGCTCGTAGCTCGGCTATTTCCTGCTCTTTGTGTGCTAGAGCTAGATCCAGCTCCCCTTGCTTACGTTCTTGGTAGGCTTGTAGCGTCATCTGTAGGTTGGCTATCTCTTGCTCTTTCTGTGCCACGGCAAGCTCTAGCTCGGCTTGCTTCGCTTCCTCATAGGCCTGTAGCTTGGTTTGCAGCTTAGAGATCTCTAGGTCTTTGACCGAGAGCCGCTCTTTTTGCTCTCGCTCTAGATCCTTGATACGGCTGGCCTGCTTGCTAAGCTCCTGCTGCCACTTGGCTTCCTCCTTCACTAGGGCGGCCTGCTGCTCTGCCTCCTGGAGGCTCTGCACCTGCGAGAGGCGACGTTTGAGCTCCCGCTCAAACTCGGCATTCCTCACCTGCCCAAGGATTGCTGCATAACCAGCTTCGTCTACCGTAAATACACTGCTACATTTGGGGCACTTTAGTTCTTTCATTCTATGACTCGGCTAATAGGGGTGTTGTTATCTATTTTGCTACAAAGTTAATGCCGTGTAGTGAAAAAAGTTGACTGCAGGCAGGATACAAGAAATATCCATCTGTGGACAAACATTTAAGGGAGCTTTTGCCAAGGTCTCCCTAATATTGAGTTCGTCTCTAGAGAAGCCCACTAGCCTTGTCTCCACTAGAGACGAGATTTATATTTTAGACCATTTTTCAGAATGTTGATGAGAAAAACACCTTGGCAGAGGTCAAAAACGGCAGACCGTGTATTTGACCTCTAGCGGGCTCTAGATTGCGTTCGGCCTCATTTTGGCACTTAGCCCCATCCGAACCAAAATAGCGCCTTAAATCGACTATTTTTTATCTCATTCATAATAAATCATATAAACCAATATTTACTCTGATCTGGTCTAAACCGAGCTCCGATTTCAGAATTTCTCTGCACTAATCTTTTCGGATGTGTGCACACATCGCGACGGATTAGTACTACAATCCCCCAAAATCTGTGAGAGTTTTTTCGCGAAGTCAAACCAATCACCCCAAAATTGCTCAGTTGGCTCACCCAAATTGAGCCAAATCCATTTACACCTTTTAACTAAAATCGCGAAAAGTCGATTGCTCGGATCATTAGATTTTCAACGCTGAACGCAGCGTTGCTACTGGAGGCTAACAACCAATTGATTCGCAATCGAAAGAGCACAATGAAACAGAACTAGCTAATTAAAAGGCGAGTGTTTTTAGCTTATAGCGATGCCGCGTGCTGCGTCGCCGCCCAACGGGCGGAACGAATACACAAGACGATTGCAACAGATGCAGAGAGCCCCAGCGGGGCATAAGTCTCCCGGCCTAGGGCAAACGAACGAAGTGAGTGTCGCCCTAGGTATTCGGTCGAAGTCAGTTAGAGCCCTGAAAGGGCGAGACAAATAATTATCAACCGAATAATTATCAAC
>JAUMYV010000047.1 GCA_030528445.1 Porphyromonadaceae bacterium
TAGAGCAAGGTTATCTCTACATAGAGCAAGACGTCCTCTATATAGAGCTAAGCTTGCTCCAAAGAATTGGCAGAGGAGATCCGACATTTTTTGTTGTTGCTCTCCGATAAAACGATTGGCTTACGAGTCGTCTCATGTAATGTCTAGTCATGTGCGTATGTACGCTCTCTTACGCTATAATCATTCGCCAAACAACTGTTATCCACCAAAATTCATCGGCTGCACAATGAAAAATCGATGCCGCTTGACGATGGAGGGGCTTACTGTAACTAAATCAGACAGAATACAACCTAATTTACTAGGATTGAATGCCTTTTTTGCCTTCTTGAAAGGGTTCCCGAACAGCAATACTGCGAAATCAAGTACATGCGTAGGTATTGTACTATCCGTAAGGGGGGTACGGCACGATCAAAAGGGCATAGGGCATAGTACACTTTGATATCATCTACTTGATATGATAAGTGTACATAATTTACTGGTCAAGCTATTTACATTCTTTTTGGGTAACTTTGCGGAGTATTTAAGATGCGACAGATTGCAGGTATATGAGGATTGCATATTGCATTCAAGGACTATTTAGGACGGGGGGTATCGAGCGGGTGGTATCCACCAAGGCTAACTATTGGGTACAGCATGGGCATGAGGTTTGCATCATTACCACAGACCAAAGGGGGCATCGACCTGCTTTCGACCTAGATAGCCGCATACGTCTAGTAGATCTAGGTCTGAACTACGAAGCGGATAATCAACTTGGCCGACTCAAACGCCTCAAAGCTCTCTATGCCAAACGAGGCGAACACAAGCATCGCCTAGAGAAGATGCTGCGAGAGTTTGGGGCAGACATCACCGTCTCCACATTCTTCCAAGACGCCCCGATCCTGCCCTCTATCCAAGACGGCAGCAAAAAGGTGCTCGAGCTACACAGTGCCAAAAACACTAAAGTGCTCATGTACCCCAAAGAGCAATGGGTGTATCGACTATTAGGTCGTTTTAGAGTTTGGCAGGATGAACGAATCGCCAAGAGATACAATGCGTTTGTCATCCTAACAGAAGAAGAGCGAGGTCTGTGGACTACACTCAATAATCTACATGTCATTCCCAATCCAAGGCCTTTTGATGGGGTTATCCCTAGTGCTCTTGACGAAAAGCGCATTCTAGCTTTGGGACGCTTTGAGTATCAAAAGAACTTCGGAGAGCTCATCAATATTTGGAGTGAGATTGCACCTGCATATCCAGACTGGGAGCTCTGCATCACTGGATCTGGTCCTTACGAGTCTAAACTCAAGGAGCAAATCAAGTTTCTTGGCCTAGAACAAGCGGTCAAACTACGACCTGCTACTCGCGAAGTCGCACAGCTATATCAGGCGGCCTCTATTTATGCCCTAAGCTCAAATTATGAAGGCCTCCCTATGGTGCTCATCGAGGCACAAACATTTGGCCTTCCCATTGTTTCTTACGCTTGTCCCAGTGGCCCCAAGGACATTGTGACAGATGATCTAGATGGTTATTTGGTCAATCAAGGGGATAGAAATGTGTTTGTCGAAAAACTGACTAAACTTATGGATGACCAAGAGAAGCGAAAATCCATGGCACAGGCTGCGCTTAAAAGCTCCGAGCGCTACAGCCTCCCAACTGTCATGGCTATGTGGGAGCGATTGTTTGAAGCTATACGCTAGAATTTATGAAGATTGTATATGTCCTTTGGTCTACTGCGGTTATGGGTGGACTTGAAACAGTAACTGCGCTTAAAGTTAATAGCTTAGTGGATAGGGGTTACGATGTGTCCCTAATTACTAGGCGGCAAAAAGGAGCAAAGCCATTTGCTGATATCGATCCTAGAGTTGAACAAGTCGATATCGATGTTGAGTGGGAGTATGCCTATCAATGCCCAAATCCAATAAAGAGATTTTTTGAGCTTAAGCGACTGCATAGGTTATACAGAACAAGAATCTTGGCGCAGATACGACGAATGAAGCCAAATATTATTGTGCTGACATCCTTCTCTGAGGCGGAAATCCTAAAACGAAGCGTTAATCAGATAAAGAAAGGCGCAGCCCCTAATGCTAAAATAATTTTAGAATCCCACTCTAGCAAATACTTTAGTCTAACTGAACCTCATAGGCCAAAGGGCGTCCTTGGTACAATAGGCTCGTTATTTGACAAAATTCGGAAATTGTCCTATGAGAAGTTGCCCTCCTTTTATGACCAGTTTGTTGTTTTAACACACGAAGATAAGGATCAATGGGCTGCTATTAAAAATATAGCCGTTATACCGAATCCTCGGAGGTTCGAAACAAGTGACAGATCAGACTATTCAGCTCATAAAGTGATCACGGTAGGGCGATATGCCAAGGAGAAAGGACACTTAGATCTTATAGAGATATGGTCCAAAGTTGCACACCAATATCCAGACTGGACATTAGAGATTGTAGGGGATGGATATATGCGTCAGACTATGCAGCGGCGGATTGAAGAGTTGGGAGTAGGAGGGAGTGTCATGTTACACCCTGCTACAAGGGATGTTGTTGGGAGACTCAAGACCGCTTCAATTTTCGTGCTTACCTCATACTCAGAAGGATTCCCAATGGTATTGGCTGAAGCGCAAGCTCTAGGGCTTCCAATTGTCTCTTACGCTTGCAAATGTGGCCCTAGGGATATTGTTTCCGATGGGGTTGACGGATATTTAGTTTCCACTGGGGATATTAGGGGGGGGGGTAAATTACCTCTCTCGATTAATGGCAGACAAACAACTAAGAGAATCAATGGGCAGACAAGCTGGTATAGCATCGTTGCGGCATAATTTAGATGTTGTTATTGATAGATGGGATCAGTTATTTGAGTTGCTGGTTGATAAGGATGGCTAATATGTATTTTTATAGATTTTAGACAATGAGGAGATTTTCTCAATTAATGGAGGCTTTATGGGTTCAGGGTAGACACGAAAAAGAGTTTTCCTATTACGAGGCCTTACTCCCTAGAAGTCTTTCTAAAGCAGAGGCTGGATTAATCCCTAGAAGTTTTTACCAAACAAACTACACCAAGATACTCAAGCCAGAGATCGCATCAAGTATAGAAACAATGCTCAAAGCAAACTCTGGATGGTCTCATAAGCTCTATGACGATGAGGATATCAAGGCATTTATCCTCAAGTACTATGGGAGGCAAATCTGGGACTACTATGAGCGTATAGACCCTTTCTATGGAGCAGCTAGGGCAGACTTTTTTCGTTATCTACTCATTTATCAACTTGGGGGAGTTTATCTAGACATTAAAACGACAGTCAAGGGAGATCTCAATACATTACTTAAAGAGGGAGATGAGTTCCTCTTATCCTTCTGGGATAATGAACCAGGGGATCTACATGAGGGGCAAACATTCGTGCCCGAGTTAAACCATATCTCCAGAGGGGAATATGTGCAATGGTGCATCATCTCTAGGCCTAGACATCCACTGATGCTAGCCGTTATCGTTAGGGTTCTGCAACGAATAGATTCTTACAACCCATACAAGGACGGCATGGGGTTCATGGGAACCATTCGCACAACTGGTCCAGCTCCTTATACACTTGCCATAGAAGAGGCTATTAACAAAGGAGCAAGGGGGTATCGCTGGGTAAGTTTTGCCAAAGATCTAGCAATTCAATATTCGATATATGAGCAAGAAGGGAAATCTCTTGCGCATAAGAATGCGCTAAAATCCAATTACCACCTAGGCAAACGACCAGTAGTTCGGCATAAGAACCAATTAATTCAATTTGCCACAGTACTATATATGAAGTTACTGGGATGGTATCGCAAGCGTTGGATAAAAAAATAGGCCCAATGACCGAGAAACTGTTATCCGTAATCATTCCTGTTTACAATGTGTCTCAGTATTTGGCGAGATGTCTTGATTCTATCCTTGGTCAAGATTATAAGAATCTCGAAGTAATTTTGATAGATGATGGGTCGACTGATAATAGTCTGGAGATCTGCGAAGATTTCGCTCAAAGAGACAATAGAATTAGGGTTTTTAGGCAAAAAAATTCGGGGCAATCAGTGGCTCGTAATGTAGGACTCTCTATTGCGACTGGAGAATTAATAAGCTTCATTGACAGCGATGACTACATAGGTGAGGGTACATTCTCCTCTGCCATTAGATTATTAGCGAAAGAGGAGCTGTGTGATATAGTGCAAATCCCTGTTTATCATGGTCGAGCCAATGAGCAGGCGAAGCTTGTAGCCCCCTCGTCTCCGCCTGCGTTGGGAGTCGAGAGAATGCTTAGTGAGTGCCTCCTTAATCAAACAATCAGTTGGATTGTTTGTGACAAAATAGTTAGGCGAGAGATATTGGGAGATATGCGCTTTTTGGAAGGAGTACGCTATGAAGACAACCTTTTCCTTTTCAAGCTTCTTGTCCGCGCACGTGGCCTATGTTTCTCTTCTTCTGGGTACTACTTCTATGTTTGGAATAATCAGTCAACCACGCATGCGACATCTCCCAAGCCAGGCTTGTGGGATGATATGATCAAGGTGCATAAGTTGATCTATGAGTTAGTGTCCAAAACCCTCCCGCACTCCGCCGAGCAAGCCTCCCTACTCTACATCATCGTACAGGATATGTATACATCCTACAGAGCAAATAAGTGGCGGAGCAACTCCGTCTCTAATGCAGGACTAGATACCCTCAGAGGTTCTAGAATAGTAGATTTTCTATTTGTTTCTCAGCTAGATATTCGCAAAAGGCTCAAGATGCTTGGCATGAAGATTTGGTCACATTTGGTGAAATAGTCATGGAGGGAAAAATAATCGTCATCTCGGCTGTTAATCTGCGCAAGGGGGGGACGCTGACCATTCTACGTCAGTGCCTTGAGTTCTTGTCATCTTGGGGAAGTACTCATGGCTATAGGGTAGTCGCCCTAGTACATCGGCGGAGTCTAGCAGACTTCGCAAACATCGAGTACATAGAAATTCCTTGGGCAATAGATGGCTGGGGGAAACGGCTCTGGTGCGAATATGTAACGATGCACAAAATATCCAAGCAGCTAGGAGATGTTGAGCTTTGGCTCTCGCTACACGACACGACTCCTAGGGTTAAGGCTAAGCGGCAAGCCGTTTATTGCCAAACCTCGTTCCCTTTCCTCAAGTGGAGGTGGAGAGATTTTCAGTTTGACCCTAAAATCCCGCTCTTCGCTATGCTGACGCGATTCGCCTATCGCATCAACATACACCGCAATAAGTATCTTATCGTTCAGCAGGAATGGCTACGCGCAGGTTTCAGTCAGATGTTTGGTATCGGTAAAGAACGTTTCATAGTAGCACCTCCGCCAAGAGATCTTACCCCCCCAGTGTATTCCCCCATCCAGCCCGATGGGCGTTTTACTTTCTTTTTTGCCTCTACAGCCGATAGCCATAAGAACTTCGAAACGCTCTGCCAGGCGTCTAGACTTCTTGAGCTGGAGCTTGGAGAGGATTGGTTCAGAACGATTATCACCGTCAAGGGCGATGAGAATAAATATGCTAGATACCTGCATGAGCAATGGGGGCATGTACAATCAATAGAGTTTGCAGGTCTCATGGATAAGCCTACTCTGTATGCCCACTATGCTCTGGCAGATTGCTTCGTCTTCCCGTCTCGGATAGAGACTTGGGGGCTACCAATCACAGAGTTTATCAATACAAACCGAGCTTTAGGCATAGATAAGCCGTTGCTTCTGGCAAATCTTCCCTATGCTCATGAGACTTCTCGAGATGCAAGCCTCGTTTCTTTTTTTGAAGCAGAAAATCATGCGCAGCTAGTCCTGTTGATGAAAAATATAGCGAAGAATCTCCCCCCAAAGGGCATCATAACCTCATACAATGCGCAGGAGAGTGAAAACAAAAATTATCAGACGTATGCAAAAGATTGGGAACAACTACTCGAGACCCTCCTCGGATAGTTGCTTCTTGTTTTTTGTTGACGAAGAGCTATTTAATAAGAGCGTCAATTAAGCAATATATGTCAGAGAGCCGTACACAAAAAAGTATCCGAAATGCGCAGGTTACGCTGTTCTTTTCGGTGATTACAATTCTTATTTCCTTTTTCTCTCGTAAATACTTCCTAGCCTCGTTCGATTCTGAGGTTATGGGATTACGTACCGTTTTAGGGAACTTTCTCGGGATGCTTAATTTGTCCGAACTGGGTATTGGGACTTCAATAGCAGTTGCTCTCTATAAGCCTCTTAACGATAAGAACCACGAGGCCATAAACGAGATGGTTTCTCTACAAGGGTGGTTATATCGGTGGGTCGTAGGCTTTATAGTTTTGGGCTCAGCAGTACTGATGTTCTTCTTCCCGCAGATGTTTTCAAGTATGCAGGCTCCCCTTTGGTATGCATACGTGACTTATGGCTTCCTCCTCTTCAGCACAATCCTTTCTTATACCATCAACTATAAAACCATTATACTATCTGCCGATCAAAAAGGATATAAGACTGGAGCTATAATGTCTACAGCGACCATTGCTAAAAACTTTATCCAGCTACTGATTCTCTACTTTATGGAGGATGCCTACCTACTTTGGATTTCGATGGATTTAGCGCTATCCATACTTGGTGTGTATGTACTTGATAAGGTTACAACCAAAGAATATCCTTGGCTATCGGTAAAACCTTCGCTTGGGAGGAAGTACCTCAAGAAATACCCAGCACTCCTAAAGCAAACAGGTTTGATATTCTTTCACAATTTGGGCGGATACGCCCTTGGCAATACTACGCCTCTTGTTATGTCTCTAGTTTCTGGGCTAGTTATGACTGGAGATTATGACAACTACAAGAATCTAATCACACATGTACGCACATTCTCAGAGGGAATATTTGGCAACTTGATCCCTGGTGTTGGTAATTTAATTGCCGAGGGGAATAGAGAGAAGATATATTCCTTCTTTTGGGAAGTTCTGTCTTTCAAATACTTCATAGCAGGTATTAGCTGTTTTTTTCTTTATGTCTTTGCGACACCCTTCATTAGTCTGTGGCTGGGTGAGAAGTATGCGCTAGAGTCCTCTCTCGGTATTTTACTTCTTACCCTAATCGCCTATATTGACTTTACCCGTGGGGTAAATAATGCCTACATCAATGGGTTTGCGCTCTTCAAAGATGTTTGGTCGCCTCTTGTCGAAGCTGGGATCAATGTTGGCATGTCTATTCTACTTGGTTATATATTGGGATGGGAGGGGGTGCTAATGGGCGTATTTATCAGCCTACTTGCTATGATTGTCATTTGGAAACCGTTCTATTTGTTTAAATCAGGATTCCAATTGCCTGTCAGGCTATATTGGCTCGGAATGATCAAGTTCCCATTAATTACTTGGGGGCTGATTCTTCTTGCAGATGTATCAGTTACGCTATATCAACCCGCTATGGGGTCGTATACAGACTTTTTTATCAATGCTTCGTGGATATCAGCTCTCTTTATTGGCATCTTATTCTGCATATTTTACGTGATGTCCAAGGCCTTCAGAGCTGCATCCATGAGGGTTTGGCTAATCATTGCTAGCAGAATACCATCAATCCGAAAAAATAGTTAACTCCCAACATATCCCCCCAATGGACAAGAGAATACTAGACAACCCTCAACCAAGAACTAAGCTGTTCGAGGTATCATCTCTATACATCCTCAAAGCTGTGTGTGCCCTTTTCGTAGTTATTCTACATGCTCCTCTAGGAGCTCTGACGGACTATTCTAGAGCTTTGGCATCTACTGCGGTTCCCATATTTTTCATGATTACGGGATATTTTCTGTACTCCGAGGATACCGACAGAGTAATATCAAGGGCTATCAAAACGGCCAAGAAAGCAATTATACTTTGGATTATTTGTACAATCATCTATTACCCCATAGCCCCTATTAGAGGAGCTTTATCCGAAACTTATATGCTTTATTTCAAGTGGTTGTTTCTGGGTATGCCGCCAGCGGGGGGGCATCTTTGGTATTTAATGGCATTGGCACAAGGCTCTATCGTTATTTCTATACTTTACCGATTAGGGCTAGGTCGATTGTTCCCATATTTGATTATTCTTTGGTTCCTTGGATTCTCCGTAGAGGATTACCGTCCGATAGTCTTTGGCTCAGAGCCTTCGATTTTATCCGCTAACTTCATAATCAAGGCCTTGCCTTGTTTAGCAGCAGGGATGTGGGTTGCATATAGAAAAAGTTCTCTGCTTCGGTGCCGGTATTGGGGAGTAGTGCTAGTAGGTGCAATCATACTTCTTTATTTGGACTTATTCTTTGGCAAGAGCGTTTTACCTCCATACGTCATCCTAAAGCCATTTATTACAACCTTAATTATTTTTTCTGCGTTTGTAGTATGTCTCCAATTTCCCTCTTGGGGTAGAGGTAGCAGGGTTGCCTATCTCGGACAGGCACTCTCGGGTAATATCTATTACTGGCATGGTTTACCCATCATATTGTTTACGCAGGTTCTCACACACACACACACACACAGTTTGGCGCGCAATACGAAAGCTATGGTGCCCTCATCGTGTTTGCTCTATCACTTGGTTTGGCATATTTAATTGTCAAAGTTCAAGATAAATTGGGATGGCATATACTACGCTAGCTGCTTCGACTACGCCCCCAATGCAAAATCACTTTTTGTCCTAATAGCTGGCATCGTATTACGGCTTAGTAATTCTTTACGAATCGTGTGATAGAGCAAAATCAACCCCAAAATGCTACAGCAGAGAGTTCCCTTGGGGCTCTCTGCTGTGCGTTTATATTATACCTAAGGCTATTAGCGCCCGAGGACGAAAATCGTTGGCTTCTTGTGGATTGCGGGTATGTTGCTGCGCCACTGAGAGAGGGCGCGCGTCTGGATCAGTGCCTCTGGAGAGGTTACTTGGCTGGCGATGCAGAGCCGTGTGCTAGGCTTGCATAGGCGAATAAGCTCCTCGACCAGCTTCTCGTTGCGATAGGGGGTCTCGATAAAAATCTGTGTCTCTCCCGTGGTGAGCAGTCGATGCTCTAGCTCTCGAATGGCCTGCGCTCGTGCCGCATCGTCTATGGGGAGGTAGCCAAGGAAGGCGAACCTCTGACCATTGAACCCTGAGCCCATAAGAGCCAGTAGGATGGAGGATGGCCCTACGAGTGGCTCTACCCGAAAGCCTGCACGCTGAGCTAGAGCCACGACATCGCTCCCTGGGTCGGCTACCGCAGGGCAGCCTGCCTCACTGATTACGCCAAGGCTCTCGCCCGATCGCATAGGAGAGAGGAAAGCGTCTACATCCTCTGGAGAGGTGTGCTTATTCAGCTCAAAAAAAGTGAGCGTGTCGATGTCGATAGAGCGGTCTACAGCTTTGAGAAATCTGCGCGCTGAGCGAATGTTCTCTACGACGAAGTGTTTGAGCCTAAGTACAATCTCTCGGTTGTACTCTGGTAGGCAAGTCCTATGGTCTACCTCGGCCAGTGGCACGGGTATGAGGTACAGGGTTGGTTCGTTGTTCATAATTGACGGATCTAGTTGATTTAGCTCTCCTGTTGCCTCACTCTGAGCTGATGCGCAAGTAGCACCGTCTGCTCTAGATAGGGGAGTTCCAAGCGAAGGTAATGGCTAAAATCTTTCTGTGCAAGCTGAGGCTGAACCTGTGCTAGAGGCCACCACTTGCCCTCGATAGGCTTACAGTCGATGAGAAGTAGGTCGGGGGCATCGAGCTCGACAGCGAAAAAGTAGACCGAGAGAGGTTGCCCTCCCTTGGACTCGGTATGGTAGTGCAGTAGCTGGCGAGGCTTAGCTCGCTTCACGCCGCAGAAGCGTTGGTCAATCATCTGCTGAGCAGCCTCGTGGGGGCTCTGTCCCTCTTGGAGCCAGGTATCGAAAGGCGTATCATAGCATGGCTCGTGCAGGCAAGTATCGACCTGCTCTAGGTAGATCATACCCTCGGTGAAAGCTATCAGACGCACCAGAGGCAAACGCCCGAGTGTAGAGTGTGGTGCGGTCGATGAAACACGCCCAATCGTCTGTTGCCGATCGTCCATAACGGGAATCCAGTAGTCGTTGTCTAGCCTAGCCTTGACCCAAGCCAGGTGAACCAGCTCTAGGGCGAGTGTGCCGATTGAGCCTAGAGCGATGAGGCTGGCTAGTAGCGTCAGGGCGAGAGCAGGTAGAGCCAGTGATAGGGACACAATAATAAGTGCTATGGTCGCTAGAGAGAAATACAGGAGAATATGCTCGAAGCGTACGTACTCCTGTTTAAGGACTTCCCCTCGTAGCTGTGTACAGCAGCGCCCGTCTTCGTACTCTCGGCGATAACGTCCGCAGTGACCGATGAGGCGATCGTACTGACAGAAGACGAAAAAAAGCACCAACCAAAGCCCCTGCAGATGTATCGCTGTGGGAGCGATGAAGAGGAGACAACTCAGCGCATAGAATAGGGCTGTGTGTGCAGAGAGATATATAATAGAAGCCCTATGAACACGCAATGCTCCATCTCGCCATAGATAATAGGCACACGCAGCGATGAGCCCCACAAAGATAAGCGTCGCCGATAGAGCATCAGGACATAGCAAGAGCACGAGCAGCATCGTGGGCTGCAGGCACAAATCTATCGGGAGACTGCTAAAGGTTAGGCGGTCTAAGTTTCTTTTTACTGTACTGTACATTAAGTTTGGGTGGAGCGACGTGTAGTATACATCATAGATAGAGGCCTCTGTGCCTAATTTGGTCTGCTCACTTTAGTCTAACAAAGGCTACTTCCGTTAAGTTCTCCAGGCGGACGATCAATCTTGATAGATACACAAAAAGATTCCCGCTGAGAGGCATATCCTCTTAGCGGGAATCTTTGTTGCTTTTAAGCTACGAAGTCTTACTTCCTGCCCTGACGAGCCGAATAGCTTACGTTGAGTGCATCGGCACGGCGAAGCTCTTCTTTAACTTCTGAGATGATATTCATCTTCGTGTCCTTATCTGCCTTGATAGAGATTTGCATGAGCTTCTTGCGCTCATCACGGATCTTACTCTCGGCCTGCTTCACATAGCTGTAGACAGCCGACGCATTCTGCGTTACTTGGTCGTTGAGCTGGATAGCGGAGTTGGTACCATACATGTGGCGATAGGCCTCTGTTGGCTTACCAATGTAGATGAAGGTCACGAGCGACTTCTCCTCAAGTTTGGTCAACTCGGTAGCCTGTGGTAGGTTGCTGTAGCTAATCTTCGGTGATACCTCACGCATAGACGTAACCATCATGATGAAGAATAGGAAGGCAAATACCAAGTCAGGCAATGATGACGTATTCAACTCGGGCATTTCGCGCCCGCCTGATTTACTGAACTTTCCCATTACACTACTTCTTCTTTTCGAGGTTAGACAATGGCATCTCCGAGATGTGCATTGGATAGGCTTCGGTCACCGACTTCTGCTGCGATACAGTCAGGTCGTTGAATCCTTTGCCGAACTTCTGCTTTGCGTAGGTATCCCACGCCTCGTTGTATGCTCTGATTAGCTCATTCTGTACGCTCACAAACATCTGGTAGCTGGTCTCGATCTCACTCTTGAGCGAAATCGCATAGCCAGGAATCACCACACGCTGCATGCCAAGGCCGGGGATTTCTCTCACCTCCTTCTCTGGCAGGTTGGGGTCATCTTTGGGGTTCAAGATGAACTCTACAGCTACATCTTTGAGCTTGTCGAGCGAAACAGGAATTACCTGATTCTGCTTGGAGATCACGATCTCGTCTGCACGGTTTACCAGCAGACGCATGATGTTGCGGTCTCGGATCTCTACGGGTTTGTCTTTCTGCTGCTTAGGTGCTAGCGGCGGCAAGCGACGCTTCAGCCCCTTATCGGTATCCATTGAAGTAGTAATCAAGAAGAAGATAAGCAACATAAAAGCGATATCGGCCGAGGACGATCCGTTGATGCCTGGAGTCTTTCTTTTTTTCTTAGCCATAATGCTTTCTGTTTTTTATTCGTTTCGATTACCTACTATTAACGACTGAGCAGAGCCTTGTTGATTGCGCCCCATAGAGCCGCTAGTACAGACAGGACGAAGAAGATATACGTAGAGTATAGCCACATGTCCGTCAGCTTGAGCCAGCCGGGGGTGTTGAACTTCTGAGCGTCCGCATTCATCCCTGCGATAGGCTCCCCGCTACCGATAGCGTAAGAGATACCAAGGATTGCGATGAAAGCCACAAGACCAGAGACCGACATCACGGCAGACTTGGGGTTGCGGGCAAATGTACCTACAAATCCTCTGAATGCGAAGAATAGAGTCGCAAGGACAGTCGCACCAAATAGGGCGTACGTCCAGTAAAGAAGGAGATCCGTGAAGTTATACACCACATTACCCTTGTCATTCATCTCATTCCCTCCGAAGAAGAAAGCGAGGAATACGGCCACACTAACGGTGCCGAGGATAAGGAGTGTATAGCTGGATACCTTTCTAATTCCAGTAACAGCCATTTTCTTACCTAATATGATTTGTAGATTACTTACCGAACTTTACGTTGCGCTTGATGATGAGGTCAAGCATCGTGATAGAAGCATCTTCCATGCGGTTGAGGATGCCTTCTACTAGAGATAGAATATAGTTGTAGAATACCTGTAGGATTAGGGCTACCACAAGACCACCAATCGTCGTGATCAGAGCCACCTTCATACCTCCAGCTACTACTGTAGGGCTGATGTCACCAACCTTCTCAATGTTGTCGAAGGCAAGCACCATACCGATTACAGTACCCAAGAACCCGAGAGATGGAGCCATGGCGATGAAGAGCGTGATCCAAGATAGGTTCTTCTCAAGAAGACCACCCTGTACACCTCCATAAGAGATCACAGCCTTCTCTACTACGTCGATACCCTGATCTGCACGCATAAGAGCCTGATAGGCGATAGATGCGATAGGACCACGAGTGTCACGAGCGATAGCCTTAGCACCCTCGATGTCGTTCTTCTCGAGAGCAGCCTCGATATCCTTGAGCATCTTCTCTGGGTTAGTATTGGCCAGATTCAAGTAGATGATACGCTCTAGGCAGATAGCGAGACCTAGTACTAGGGCGATAGCTACAAGAGCCATGAAGTCTGCACCCCCTTCGATGAACTTAGTCTTTAGGGCCTGGTGAAAAGAAACGTTCTCGGCCTCTGCTGGTACATCGGCAGGTGTCTCTGCTGGCATCTCTGCAGCTGGTGCTACATCTGCTGCCACAGCCGTAGTGTCCACACTTTCAGTCGCTACTTCTGGAGCAACTGGTTCTTCTGCTAGGGCTGAAGTGCTGAAGCCAACAGACAACATAGCAACACACGCAATTGATGCAAAAAACTTTTTCATCGTGTTTTGTTTTTGAGTTAGTTGTTTAATTATTATTCTATTATTTTTGTTTGTTAAATATTAAGCTGAGAGAACCTGCCAAGCTCTAGCTCGATTGAGCCACCTAGCAAGATTCCGACTTAGAAGCGATGCCACAACTCTAGTATATGCACACCTTAACTGACACACTTGTCAATAATTAAAGTGCCCAGGCTTGCCGGGTGTATTACTAAAGGAAGTAGGGTTATCTGCTCAGGTATTTACTGAATACAACACCCTACATTCGGGTTCAAAAATACAGTTTTTCCTTACTACAACCAAATTTTGGTCGGTTAATCTATCCTAAGGCTAAAAAGTATTACAAATCACCACGTTCGAGCCTCGTGAGGCTAACAAACGCTTGCTCTAGGTCGCTCAGATTACAGACCCAATTGTGCGTAGGCCATCATAGTCCTCCCCAATTGTCTAGGCTTGCAAACCTCGTTCTAGGGGGGAGCCTCTACTGCTGCTCAACCCAGCCTTGGGCGCGTAGGGCAATCTCCGAACCATCTCGAGTAATCAAGCTTGCCCCTAGGCTAGCTTCGGTAATGTGACCGATGAAGCGAATGCCCTCAATCTCCTTGGCTTGATCCATTAGCCCAAGCGGAATCGTGAAGAGGAACTCATAGTCCTCTCCGCCACTTAGCGCCACAGTAACCACGTTGAGGTTCATCTCCTCTGCCATACGCGCTGTCTCGTAGTCGATGGGCAAACGCTCCTCATAGATGCGCACGCCTACTTGGCTTGCTTGGCACAGATGAAGTAGCTCGCTCGAGAGTCCGTCGGAGATGTCAATCATACTGGTCGGTCTAATCCCCTTGTCACGCAAGGCTTGCAAAACCTCTAGACGAAGCTCGGGCTTGAGCTGCCGCTCTAGGATATACTCGTGTCCTGCGAAGTCGGGGTCGAATCCCTCCTTTTCGCCTGCGAAGACGCGCTTCTCGCGCTCTAGTAGTTGCAGCCCCATGTACGCAGAGCCTAGATCGCCTGTACAGCAAATCAGATCCGTAGGCTTGGCCCCAGAGCGCGTAGCCACAGACTCGGGTGCCACTTCGCCTAGAGCCGTCATGCTGAGCGTAAGCCCCGTGAGGCTAGCAGAGGTATCCCCACCGACTAGGTCTACGCCATAGCTCTGGCAGGCTAAGTTGATCCCAGCGTAGAGCTCCTCCAAGTCCTCGACGGCAAAGCGCGAAGAGACGCCTAACCCCACGAGGATCTGCCTAGGCGTGCCATTCATCGCGTAGATATCTGCGATGCTAGCCACCACCGCTTTGTAGCCCAGGTGGCGCAGTGGCGTGTAGGTTAGGTCAAAGTGAATACCCTCGAGTAAGAGATCGGTAGAGACCAAAGTCCTATTGCCCTCGGCATAGAGGATTTGGGCTGCGTCGTCGCCTGCAGCAGTCAAGCTACTCTCGTTGCAGAGCTTGATGGTGTCGGTGAGCTTGCGGATAAGCCCAAACTCACCGAGTGATGATATTTCAGTTCTATTCATTGATTTTTTGTGTCCTTCGTACTTGTCATAGCCCTATGGCGTCTCGGCTTTCTTGTAGCGCAGCACCTCGGTATGCCCCTCATCGTAGAGCCGGAGCGTTAGCCCCTCGATTTGGTAGCTGCGCACTTTGTCGATCGCCTTGTCGTAGGCATTGGCTAGAGTCATATCGGGGCAGAGCATCATCGTGCCAGCCAGAGTTCCTAGGATGAGCTTCTTACCCGTGATTTCTTTGATCTCGCCCATGTAGTGGTTGCACCCATTATTACCCCCGACACGCATCTCCGAGAGGTTAATCTCTAGCGTAGGGCGCCCCTCGACCTGTATCTCTTCTCCTCCTATATGTGTGGCCGACCACATATCATAGATACGTGGGTTGGGAGCACTCTTGTCCTCAATCTTGCGAGCTAGAACGGCCAAGGTGTGTCCTCTGTCGTCCATCAAGGTCAGCTGTTCGCCGTTGAGCTTGTAGGCTCGAACGAGATCCAGCACGAGCAGATACTCATCCTCCACATGCTCACCCATACAGGCCATGCGTGTAGCGCCTATGCGTCCAAAGATGATCTGCCCATCTGTGAGGCTCTCTATTTTGCCGAAATACTTATTGCATCCTCCAGTGCCATGGATGGTCATTTCGCTCTGATTGACATGTAGGTCTGCAGGGTGCGTTTCCTTGGTTAGAGGGCGATCTCGTAGTTTGACGAGTACCCACTCCCCGTCGATTGTTGCCTTCTGTACGCTCTGTACCCCCTCTGTCGTAGCCGAGGTCTGCTTCTGACTAGGTGCGCATCCCCCGCCGAAAGACATAGCGCAAGCGAATAGTACATACGCCACTACTTTTTTCGTAACCATACCTAATACTATTTTGAGTCAAAGATAATCTGTTTTTACCGTCACTATAGCAATATCCCAACGCTCGGCAGGGTGAATATATTGGATGAGGTGTGGCGGAGGCAAGGCGTGGTGTCGAAAAACTAGAGGGAGGCACATTCCGAAGCACCTAAAAGGGGCTGTGGCGAAATTTGACTTTACCACAGCCCCTCGTCTTCTATCCTAGGGTAATCCTATTCGAATGGAAACTGAATCTCTCTCCTAATGATGTCGCCCTCTACTGTAATGAAGATCACAGTGAATTGGGATATTGATTCGTCAGGGGCTTGAGCCAAAAGAAACCACCATAGAGCCAATCCAGTTCGTTGGTTGTCACCTCAGACACACGCTTGTCCACGACATTCACCCTAGTATAGTCATCCGTTGTGGCAACTTCTCTATAATCACTGTAGCGAATGCTAAAGAGAGGAGAAATATCTAGCCCGTTATGAGCGATGACCATCCTACGTAGATTATAGGGAGTCGGTGTATGTGGCTGCATGGACTCTTTCCCGAGCTTTATATGGTGGAGCCTACAGAGAGAATCGAATGTTTGCTTCAACCTGTTACTCTCCGATAGTTCGGAGCACCAACCTTGGCGCTTAAATCCAAGTGTGAGGGGAAGGAATGTCTCCTTCTTGTACACTTCTTTGTAGTTAGGCTCGTCGTCATTGACCATAGAGAGATGTTGTCCAGAGTCGCCAATTGTAATCCAATCGGGGATGGCATATGCCCAAATCATATATGCGCTCACATTGCTTGGGCTGATCATAGGGTACTCCCCATGCCTTTTATGGTAATCTTCCAACCATGCCTTTCGTTTTCGCCACAGTGAGTCGCGACCAACAGTAGGTCTATTAGTTGCTTTCTTAGGCATCGTAGGGAGATTAAGGGAGTCAATCTCGAGTTTTTTGAGCCCCAAGGACTCGTATGCACGTTCAACTCTGCTTTTAGGCTCCTCCTTTTGCGTAGTAGGCTTAGCCTTCTGACCAGCATCAGCCCCATGACCTTGAGTGGACTTATCCTCTTTACTCTGAGGATTGACAGTTTCTTCTTTCTGTTGCTTCTGATTGATTGAAGTAGGGGCGTCCTTGTCGCAAGAGGCCAGTCCCCAGCCAATCAAAGCGATAGCCAGAGGCCTTGCGAAGATGAACAACAATCGTTTCATCGGCATTCAAGTATCAAATATGTTGTCGTTGAGTGGTTATCTCTACGCAAATGTATCATACATTTTGTATATGCAAATAACTCTGGACGATTTTCATTCTCAATTTTACCAACTGATTCATAGTATTTTTAAGATACTTTCACTAACATACCTCCGCAACTATTTATTTTGTCTAAATAGGAGAGGGTAAATAAAGCATCGCGTGCCTCACTGACCCAAGCCCTGTAAGGGCGTAACATGGGTTTCGGTTGATAAT
>JAUMYV010000048.1 GCA_030528445.1 Porphyromonadaceae bacterium
TGTAACCTTCTGATCCGTAGTCAGATGCTCTATTCAGTTGAGCTACGGAGCCAAGCCTCATAAGCCTTTTGTTTGCGCAAATATAAGACTTTTTTCTCAATGTGCAAATTTGCTCCTACTCGACCACCCCCTTGACGCGTAGCGTGAAGGAGCCGTCCCGTCCATTGCTATACACCGCGATGGTCTTGACGAACTGCCCGGGGCGACCAGCAGGGTTAAATGTTACTACGATTTTGCCCTCCTTACCTGGAGCTATGGGTTCTGTATTGTACTCTGGTGTTGTACAGCCACAAGCTGCTACGACGCGCGTCAAAACTAGTGGTGCGGTACCAGTATTCTTAATCACAAAAGTATGAGATACTTTACCGTTAGCTTCTTTGATCACACCGAAGTCATGGTCGGTCCTATCGGCCGAAATGACGGCTCCCTTGGGAGCTTGAGCTACGGCGACCCCAAGGAATACAAGAAGGAAGCCGAGCACATACAAGAATTTCTTCATCTCGCTAATTCTAAATTTTTGTGATGCGCTAAAGCAACACGTATTTAACAACTTTTCACGACAAAGATATAACAACAAAGCCCATAATCCAAATACACATGATCGTCAATGTTTGATCATAGACACGGAGCGCTTAACTTGAGAGCATGTTTTTCTAAGCTAGGTAGTAGGTGAAATTGATGTCTTGGCGAGAGCCAAAGTCTATATTCTATGGGCACTGCTGAGTAATATCCGCTGCATTTAAGGACAAAATCTGTGAAGTAATAATCTCTTAGGCAAGTAATAGCATATTGTCTCGAATGATTATGATAGGTACTGGTTAGAGAATGTAGTTTTTTGTTTTTGTGTTAAATAATTGAAGATACAAGTTTGGTTTCAATTGTATAATATATTGTGGATATTATAAAAGGTTGTGCGTAAGTCTGTCTTATGTCCGCAAGTCTCTCATAAGTGTGGTAGCGGTAGGTGGTTTAACCGGATAAAAGGTGTAATGGTCACAACTCAATCTCTCTGATAGATGTGCCAAAATTATTCTCTGGTATATCACAATATTGAGTTATGTGGCCACAGGCAAAATTCAAGTTTGCCTGTGGCCACATGTAGGTGCTTCAGAATGCGTAAACGGCAATACGCTAAGATGAGGCTAAAGGGAGGGAGTTACTTACGTGTGTGGCCGAAGCCGAGTGTCTCACGTAACACAGCCGTTTGCGCATTCCGAAATACCGTCATACTACCATAGATATGTTCCACACACGACTACTAGAGAGTTACCTTGAAGGCTTCGTTGCCCACAACTACTACGTAGGCTCCCGAGCCTAAACCACCCAAGGTGATGGTTGGAGCTCCCGAAGCATTGACTAGGAGGGTTGCCCCCGACATAGTAAATATGGTAACCTTTGCTTTCGAAGGATTTTCGATGTGCAATGCTCCATCTGCAGCATAGACATTCGCCTCTACCAATTTGAGGATAGCCTCTGTGTCTACGGTGTTCTTAACCGTTACATAGTCGGAGTATTCGCTCGACTTGATTTTGGGGTTTGAATACTGATTTTCTGGATTCTTACCACGAACAGCCACAACGCGTACATGGATAGGAGTAGCGAGTTTGGCACTAGGGCCTTCAATCTTCACCTCATGCTCCAGTTCATTTACGAATTGCTTTAAGTAGCAAGGGTCACGGAATACTTCTCCCTTCTTATAGTTTTGGGTAATCTTCAAATTATCTACATAGAGATTGTCGTACCCCTTCACGGCAAAGATTCCCACCTTAGAGCGCTTAGTTCCCTTCGTAAAAGGTATCTCGTAAGTAGTCCACCTTGGCGATACCTTCTCGGGATACACAAGCTCTACTTGTTTGAATGTGCCCAACTCTTCGTCATAAGTAAAGAGGGCTATCGCAGCCTCTGTCTGGCGAGAGTCTATCACATTGGCGTTGCTATCTTTCATTTCGCCGATAGCTCCCCAGAGATCTACTTTGACTTTAAACTTACCACCATCTTTGGATAGGTCTAGCTCTTCTGATTGTAGGCTAACAATTGCTTTGGCATTGAAGTAGTGCCAGCCATCTAAGCAAATCACACCCTTGTAGGCAGCATAGTTGTAGCCTAACCAACCAGCCTGAACCGTCTCTACAGCACGTCCCATTAGGCTAAATACCTTCGCATCGGGGTCTGGGTTTTCTGGTGTGAATTCAGACAATTCTCCCTTGGGATTTTTTACATTGGAGAAATCCTCATTGGTAACGACAAACTCCCCATCTCGCTCTGCCGTGCGATCGTAGTATGCCCATACGTTATAGGCAGTAGCAGAAGGTACACTATTCCACGAGGCTTTGAATACACCATCGACGGCTGTGCCTTGGATAGGATTGACCACAGGAGCTACCAAATCGTAAATCTCTGCATAGGGGGCTACTATAGATTTCTTATCGCCCTTAGTCGCAGCTAGGGTATAGAAATAAACTTCGCCAGAGGTTAGACCAGAGAGCGTATGAGACGTTGTGTTGCCACCTGCTATCTTTTTCTCTTTGATTACATATTCCTTTCGGGTAGGCTCAGGCATGCCTGGGCGAGGCGCAGCCTCCCCCGTAGGTACTAAGTGGTATACACTCATCAGGTAGCCATCGGCTTCATTGACCTTATTCCAACGAATATCTACCGATGTCCCCTTGTAGTTGAGGTAATTCTTGAGGGTAGGCATTGACACAAAAGGTTTTACCGTAGAGATCTCAATCTCGTCAATCAGAATAGCATAATCTTCATTTTGTGCTCTTTTGACGATATTCACAATCGTGGTATTGCCAGCGTTCTGGAAGAGGAAGTAGTAGTCCTTCCACTCGGTAGAGATATTCTCTACATGGACAGCCTCTCCGATACGCCAGGTTGGAGACATATTGAAGGTCTCCGCTGCCTCCACCGTAAGCATTGCTCCCTCACCCTCTGCGAGAGCTCTCGAAGCACGAGCTTTTATCTTGACGAAGAAGTTGCCTTGCTCCTTGGAGAGATCTATCAAATGGGTGTTAATCTTAGCCTCTTTGGCGCCCATATAGAGTTTCCCTCCTGCCGAGTAGACATTGCCGGCTCCCCATATCTCGCCATTCTCTGCATACTCCTTCTTCATATTGAACCAAACAGGATACTCCGATATGGGCTTTTCGTTGCCCTCGACATATATCTTAGTAGTCATATCGGGCTTTTCTTCGGTTCCTGTTGTTAGTTTAGAGAAGGTTTCTCTGACGACCGTCACCTTCTCTCCATAGGTTTCTGGGATTTCGCTCGCAGGCAGGCGCATATTGACACGAGGAGTATTATAATCTTGCTCTAACGCATCTAGGGATTTCGCTCGCAGGCAGGCGCATATTGACACTCCCCTGAATAGGTATCGCAGCTCTCCCGTGCGTTTTTTCTTTCACGGCATTTTGAGGGTTCTCAAACGAGTACTGAGCTCTTGCAGTCCCTAGAGTTAGCGACGAAGCAAGCACTACACTTGCTAGCGCTGAAGCAATTGTAATTAGCCTTTTCATTCTTCTAAAAAATAATTGTTAGACTTAAAGATATATCCCTTATTCTCAAAATCCGAAAAGTAGTTTCGGACAGAATCTATCGAACAGTTATCACAGCCTCTATTAAGGGCTTCGGGTAGAATCTATCAAACAGTTGTCATACCTCCATCAAGGGTTCGGGGCACGAACGAGTAGGAGAGGCTCTAGCTGTGAAGATCTATCGGCATACTTCGACGAACCTTCACCAAGGATATCATACCTACGTCGCTGGAGGAATTATAAATACCTGTGCCAAGTTAGGGAGTTTGTTTCAAAAAAACAAATATTCACAGAATATAGTGAATTGGTGTGGATATAATAACTTGCCCCTCTGTCGGAGTTTGTTGCCTTGTTTTTGATTTATATATTTGAATATAAGTATATTGGGTGTGTTTCTGGTGCCGATATGACTTGATGAGTACAAGAGCTTCGACGATGCGTCGCAATACGAAGACCTTTTGGCTAAAGCTAAATTTATATTTTAGGTCAAATTTCAGAATGTTGATGAGAGAAGTACTGGCGTCTTGACCGAAAAACGGTAGATTGCGTATTTGCCCTCTAGGAGGCTCTAGATTGAGTTCGACCTCGTTTGGGCATTTAGCCCCAGCTCAATCAAAATAATCACCCAAAACGAATGTTCTATATGTAGTTGATAGTCAAGTTTTTATTTTGGGGGTTTAGACCATATTTATTCTTGTGATGCAGTCATTTCAGAATTTCTCTACACTAATCTTTCTAGCTCTGTCTACACATCGTGGCGAATTAGTCCTACAATCCGCCAAAAACTCTCATAGATTTTGCTGGGAAAGAGATCAATTTCCCTCAAATCATCTACTGGACTTGTCCAGATTAGGGTTAGTTTATTTACGTAATTTAACCAAAAAAGCGAAAAGTGGATTCCTAAAACATGGTATACGTTCCCAATTTAGGTATTAGGAGGAGAAACCCACATGAATGATCCCTGACATATTCGCCATCTACTTCTCCATAGTTATGACCTTGGGCGCATCATCAGCAAGATTGTCATTGCATCATTTGGAAAATCGAGACATTACTACTATCTTTGCATCGCATTTGAGGGGGATACTCCCGCTTGTGCTTCGGGATTGTCTCGTGGTGTAATGGTAGCACAACAGGTTTTGGTTCTGTTTGTCAAGGTTCGAATCCTTGCGAGACAACTTGGAGGTTGTGGCAAAATTTACTTTTGCTGCAACCTTCTTGGGTTTTTAGGATGCGTAAAAACGCAAGGCTCTAAGGTTAATGCCGACAGGAGTACACTAGAGTATGTGGCCGAAGTCGAATGTAGTGAGTAATACAGCAGTTTGCGTATCATGTGCACTCTTTTTGGATCCTGTAATCACATCAATGATATTCCTCGCTCCTCGGTGAGTGTGATGTTGGAACCTTTGTCCATTGAAAAAATAAGATTTACCTTTGTGGCGCATAGCATATTGACAAAACAACTTGGAAAAAAATCATCAGAATAATAATTAAACTATTTTCACCTTACTAAGGTAGCCGAGAGGCTCCCCCATAAATTCATATATAAAAAATAGATGAGTACAGAAGAAAAAGCGTTCGGTGTAGAACCTAGAGCCGAAGCCACCACACGTCCAAGACGCACCCCAATCGCTACGGCCGATGGTTCTCAGGCAGCGAAGTCTTCGGATGCAGGCGTAGCGTCTGGCAGGCGCAGACGCGTGCGTATTAGCACCAGTGATATTGCGAATCAGCAGCGTACTACTGGCAGCTATGGAACGAAAAGATTCAACAATAGATTCCCCGAGAGAGGCTATAATAACCTCAATGGTCGAGACCGGGACGAGTATTCTAGTCAAGGTTATCAGAGACATCGTGGAGCTCAGGGGATGAATCAAGGCGATGTAGACCCCTTCAATAGAGTAGACTACGAGCAGCGCTATCAGAATAAAAGAGCAGAGGGTAGCTATGATTACAACTACAATAGATCCGAGCAGGGGAGTGCCCCACGTAA
This sequence comes from Porphyromonadaceae bacterium, assembly GCA_030528445.1. GTDB lineage: Bacteria > Bacteroidota > Bacteroidia > Bacteroidales > Porphyromonadaceae > Porphyromonas. The sequence goes on from JAUMYV010000048.1 coordinate 5,533, forward strand.
GCCTAGACCTCAGCAGGCTACTGGCTATGTAGCCAAGCCCAAGAAGAAGCCAGTCAAGAAGGTCAAGAAGGTATTCAAGCCTATTGAACCAGTTAAGTATAAGGAGGAGATTGACCCAACTAAGGAAGTTCGTCTCAACAAATTCCTCGCCAATGCAGGTGTTTGCTCTCGTAGAGAGGCTGATGAGCTTATCCAGAAGGGCGAGATTTTCGTCAATGGTGTAGCCGTAACCGAACTAGGGACGCGTGTTACTTACCAAGACGAAGTCGTCTACAATGGCAAACGTGTCGAGCGCGAGAGCAAGGTCTACGTCCTGCTCAATAAGCCTAAAAACTGTGTAACGACCTCCGACGACCCAGAGTGCCGCCTAACGGTTATGGATATCGTGCGTAACGCTTGCCCAGAGCGCATCTATCCTGTAGGTCGCCTAGACAGACATACTACGGGTGTACTCCTCATCACCAACGATGGAGATTTGGCGTCGAAGCTCACGCACCCATCTTTCTTGAAGAAGAAAATCTATCACGTGTGGCTCAATAAGCCTGTGGCTATGGAGGATATGCAGAAGATCGCTGATGGTATCGAGTTGGAGGACGGCGAGATTCATGCCGATGCACTAAGCTACGTCAAGGATGATGACCTCAGTCAAGTTGGTATCGAGATTCACTCTGGCCGTAACCGTATCGTTCGTCGCATCTTTGAGCATCTAGGTTACAAGGTCATCAAGCTAGACCGCGTTTACTTCGCTGGTCTAACCAAGAAGAACCTGCCTCGCGGTAGATGGCGCTACCTCAATGAAGATGAGGTGAACGCCCTGCGTATGGGCTCTTTTGAATAAGACTGGGTATTAGGCTTCGGCCAAACACAACCAAGGAAAGGATATACAACAATGAAACGAACTAAAATAATCGACGCCCTGAAGAAGGGTGATCTCGTCGGACAAACTATTTGTGCCAAAGGTTGGGTGCGTACGCGCCGTGGCAACAAAGCAGTAAGCTTCATCGCTCTCAATGATGGATCTACCATCCACAACCTGCAGATCGTGGCCGACAACGAGCGTTTTAGCTCGGAGCTGATGAGTAAGATAACTACAGGGGCTAGCCTAAGTGTCGTTGGTCAATTGGTGAGCTCCCAGGGGGCTGGCCAGAGCGTGGAGATCCAAGCCGAGAGCATCGAGGTGCTTGGTACGGCCGACCCCGAGACTTACCCGCTACAGAAGAAGGGACATTCGCTAGAGTTCTTGCGCGAGATCGCTCATTTGCGTCCACGTACCAACACGTTTGGGGCTATCTATCGCATCAGACACCAGATGTCTATGGCGATTCACACTTACTTCCACGAGCGTGGCTTCGTGTACTTCCATGCTCCTATTATTACTGGGAGCGACTGTGAGGGTGCAGGTCAGATGTTTCAGGTAACAACGCTCCCGCTAGACAAACTTCCGCTCAATCAGGAGGGTGGCGTAGACTATGGGCAAGACTTCTTCGCTCGTCCTACTGCGCTCACGGTTTCTGGTCAGTTAGAGGGTGAGATGGCAGCGATGTCTATGGGGGCTATCTATACGTTCGGCCCTACGTTCCGCGCGGAGAATTCCAATACGCCACGCCACTTGGCAGAGTTCTGGATGATTGAACCCGAAGTCGCGTTCATCGAGATTGAGGAAAATATGGATCTAGCCGAGGATTTCATCAAGCATTGCGTACACTGGGCACTCGAGCACTGTGCAGATGACATCCAATTCCTCTATGAGCACTTCGACAAGGATCTCATCAAGCGTCTCGAGTTCGTACTGGAGAAGCCATTCAAGCGTCTGACCTATACGGAGTGTATAGAGGTTCTTGAAGCCGCCGTAGCCTCAGGACGCAAGTTCGAATTCCCAATCTACTGGGGAGCCGATATGAGTAGCGAGCACGAACGCTATCTGGTAGAGGAGCACTTCCGCACACCTGTGATCGTAACGGATTATCCCAAGGAGATTAAGAGTTTCTACATGAAGCTCAACGAAGACGGCAAGACGGTACGCGGTATGGACGTACTCTTTCCCAAAATTGGTGAAATTATCGGTGGGTCGGAGCGTGAGTCCGATTACGATAAGCTACGCCAGAGAGCAGAAGAGATGGGTGTCCCCGATAAGGATATTTGGTGGTATATGGATTCTCGTCGCTATGGTACTGCGCCTCATGCAGGTTTCGGTCTAGGCTTCGAGCGTCTACTGCTCTTCGTCACAGGTATGACCAACATCCGAGACGTTATCCCATTTCCTCGTACGCCACGCAACGCTGAGTTCTAAACAACATACCGATACGATTGCGCCCTCTCTCGAAGCTACTCGAGGAGGGCGTAATACTTAAAATAAATCACAGACAATCAATGACAATCAAATGTATAGGGGTGCTGACTTCTGGAGGAGATGCACCCGGAATGAATGCAGCGATACGTGCCGTAGCACGTGCGGCTATCTTCCATGGCATTGCCGTAAAAGGCATATATAGAGGCTACAAAGGATTAATAACGGGAGAAATCAAGGACTTCCAGACCGAGGATGTGAGCAACATTATCCAGCGCGGAGGAACCGTACTCAAGACGGCTCGATGTGAAGAGTTCAAAACTCCAGAGGGACGCCGCATCGCCTACCAAACGATGCAGGCTCATGGCATAGAAGCGCTAGTCGTGATTGGTGGCGATGGCTCCTTGAGTGGGGCTCGGATTTTCGCAGAAGAATATAATTTCCCTATAGTTGGTCTGCCTGGTACAATTGACAATGACCTAAGCGGAACGGATCTGACCATTGGGTACGACACAGCGCTCAATACGATCGTCGAGGCGGTAGACAAGATTCGAGATACAGCCTCCTCGCACGAACGTCTTTTCTTCATCGAGGTGATGGGGCGCGAAGCAGGCTTCTTGGCTCTCAACGGCGCTATTGCTTCGGGTTCGGAAGCCGCAATCATCCCTGAGTTTGCACTGGAAAAAGACCAACTCGCCGAAACAATCGCTAGCGGATTTCGTAAGACTAAGAATAGTAGCATCGTTTTGGTCTCCGAGAGCGAAGTAACGGGAGGGGCGATGGGTATAGCCGAGCGTGTACGCAAAGAGTATCCACAGTTCGACGTGCGTGTGGTGATCTTAGGACACATCCAGCGTGGTGGTACGCCTAGCGCTCAGGATCGCATTTTGGCGAGTCGGATGGGTGTTGCAGCAATCGATGCTCTGCTAGAGGGTCAGCGTAATGTGATGATTGGCATTGACAATGATGAGATTATTTATGTCCCTTTCAGCAAAGCCATCAAAAAGAACAAGGCTATCGATGAGCAACTCGTTTCCATTCTCCACATGCTATCAATCTAGCCTCAACGAAGGACTAAACGAAATCAAAGAAACAAAGGGGCTGTGGCAAAATTCGTTTTTGCTCGCAGCCCTTTTAAGTGTCTCAGAATGCACAAAATGCAAGGCGCTAAGACTGAGGCTGACGAGAGCATACTAAGGTATGTGAGCGAAGCCGAATGTCGTAAGCAACGCAGCAGTTTCTGCATTATGACACACCGTCTAGCTATTCGTAATATCTCGTCAGAGGCTATTTCATCGTTATTGCTCTCTAGGCTAGGCTGCTCTTCACACGCTCTAGAAGGACGGTCTCGGGGTGCTCTAGCTCCTCTACTAGCAGGTCGACTGTGGTACAGGGGTTGTGCTGCGCATAGTTGGTGTCGGTAAACCGCTCCCTCAAGGCCTGTGCATTTCGCTTGGCTCTCTCGACGAAGCCTCCGGCATCAATCAGGATGCGGCGCATATTGGTTGCATTTTTCTTGTAGCGGTATCTCCGCTTACGGTTGTACTTCGGGTGTCCCTGCTGTATGAGATGCTCTAGTCGTGGACGAAACTCTCGCCGGTCAATAGCTCCTCTAGGTAGCTCGAAATGCAATAAGAACCATAACTCAAACGCTTGGTTGGACCACGCTAGGTGAATGTCCTCCTGCTCTGCCATGCGAATTGCCTCGTTGAAGTCACGATCGGGGAAGTCATCCTTGTCGAATACCACCCAAACTCGGTCAAACTGCCGATGCAGTAGCCACTCCAGCTCTGCGCGCTTGGCCAACGCATATCTAACCAGCGAGCAGGTATTGCGCCCAGCTCCCTCTATCTCTATGTGAATCTCTTCGGGGCGACGATTCATCGCAAAGGAGGCAAAGTAATTGGGTTCGGTTTTTTCCCCTTCGCTTACAATCAGGAAATAAACCGCTTGTGATCGTATGCCCTCTCTACGCCCAAGTTTTGTTTTTGGGGCAGCACCGACTCTAGATCGTCTCATCGTTTTTCTTGTTCATTAGCCCCAGAAATGGGATTGCACCATAACGACCATTGATGTAGTCGCGTGCTAGATTGTGCTTGTCGCTGGGTGTGGAGCGAAACTCAACCAGAGAGTATAGATCACTCGAGCTAGTACGATCCTTCTCTGTGAACCAGATTTGATCTCGCCTTAGATAAGTCAGATCGAGTAGGTTGGTGTCGTGTGTGGCGAAGATCAGTTGAGCACCATGGGGGTTACTACAGGGGTTCATGAAGAGCTGTAGGATATTGCGCGTCATGATAGGGTGTAGTTTGGCATCTAGTTCGTCTATGATTAGGACTTTGCCATCTCTCAGAGAGTCGAAGATCGGTCCAGCCATTTCGATGATTTTCTTTGTTCCATCCGATTCCATCCTGTCTTTGGGAAAGTGGCGAGTTCCGATAATCTTGCCACTGGCGTTATAGATGTTGTGTACGGTCTGTGCCTCTAGGAATGTTTTTCCTTGTAGCTGCTCGACTAGCTCGCGGCGTATGCGGTCTGGCATAGCCCCCTCGGTTAGATCTTCGTCTGAGAACTCCCGCTCCGAGATCTTCAGATCATTGAAGCCGAGCTGCATCCTCTTGAAGAAGTCACGAGCATCTTGGCATCCTTCCAATTCCTTGTGAAACATGCGCACCGTATAGCCTTCGTAGTCCGATCCGCTTAGGCCAGAGAGGTAGTTGCAGCGCCTAAACCACTCTAGGATAGACTGAGATTTCGCACCATTGAGCTGTGCCACAAGTGAAAGGAAGAGGCGATTCTTGGGTGTCGCTTTCTCTTTGCCATTACCCTCTTTGAATCTCAACTGATTAATTTCGTAGCGATTGCCATCTCGGCGAAAAAGGAATGACTCTCTCTTCTTGGTTTCGTAGAGCCACTCGCGTAGGATTCTGGTCTCGTTGTAGTCGAAGCCATAGCGATATAGAGACTTATTTTGGATGAATTGAATCTCGAACGAGCTCTCTCGCTCGGGGGTGTCGCGCAGGAGAAAAGGCTCGAAGTCTAGGCGATCCATAGGGTCTAGCTTCACTGAGTTGAGGACGACTCGGCGCATCGTTCGTAGTGCCTCTAGGACATTACTCTTGCCACTGGAATTCGCTCCGTAAATCGCCACGACGGGGAGTAGGCGATAGTCTGCCCTGCGTATCACAGATGTCTCAAGATCTTGGATAGAGCTGGCCTCTAGACTTAGAGTTTTGGCATCACGAAACGAACGGAAATTCTGAAATGTGAAGTTGACTAACATACCTTTTGCCTATAATTCTATTAACGATGATGACAGTTATTCATCGGAGCATACCACACAAATTTAGCCATTTATCTTCAAATAGGACAGACTTTGTTCCAAATCCAGATACATCAGCAGGCTTATCTCGAGTATACTGGGGCAGGAGGGGCTAGGCTGTTTCTGGGAGCGTGGAGTGTGGAATCTGCATCGACCCAAAAGGATTACGTCCTCTGCTGAATAATCCGTATATTTGTAAGCATTACACTAAATAAACTAAAGGAAAGGATCTATATAATGAAGTTCTCAGTAACGAGTGGTGAACTCAAACAACACCTGCAGACTGTCTCTAAGGTGATTAACCCCAAGAGCATCACATCAGTCCCCGTACTGGCCAATATCCTCTTCGAGCTAGAGGGCAATTTGCTTACCCTTACAGCAGCCGACGTCAATAGCCGCATATCTTCTCAACTTCAGGTGCAGAACGAGGGCGGTTCGGGTTGCTTCACCGTACCCAACCAGACGCTTATTGGAGCAATCAACGAGCTACCAGATCAGCCCATTACCCTAGAGGTAGACGAGCAGAGCTACCAGGCCAAGCTCAACTATAGCAATGGCCAATTCAGTTTCTTGGCCTACTCGGCCGATACTTACCCTGCCGCTCTAGAGCTTACGAGCGACCTGCAGAAGGTAACGCTCGGGGCCGGCCGCTTGCTCTCTGGGCTAGAGGCTACGATGTTTGCAGCTAGCGACGATGAGCGTCGCCCCATTATGACGGGGGTATTGCTTGACTTCCTAGACGACCGCCTAGTATATGTTGCCTCCGATGGGCGCATCTTGGTTCGCCGAACCGACTACAAGGTCCAGACTGAGCAGAAGTCCAGTCTATGCTTGCCCGCCAAGATCTGTCAGCTGTTGGTGCGCATTCTACTGCCCAAGGAGAGTGGTGACGTACAGATTGCCTACGACGGCAAGCACATCCAGCTCTGCATGGAGCAGTATACACTGACGGCGAGACTGCTTGATGGTCGTTACCCCAACTACAACTCGGTGATTCCACCATCTAGCCCCTACCACATCATCGTAGACAAGGATGCTCTGCTCTATGCAGCCAAGCGTGTATCTCTATTCTCCAACAAGGCCAGTCGCCTAATTTTGCTAGAGATACAGAACGATAAGATCCGTATCACGGCCAACGATCTAGATCTATCGGCTGCGGCAGAAGAGTTTATCCCTTGCCAGAGCGACTCGGGGGAGAATCGTCTGCGTATCGCCTTCGATTTCGATATGCTACAGGGTATTCTACAGGCTCTCAAGAGTGATCAGATAACCCTCGCCATAGCAGATCAGACGCGTGCAGGCATCATCACACCTAATCAGGAGGAAGAGGGCGAAGAGACCCTTAGCCTCATTATTCCACTCAAACTGATTGGCGAATAAGCAGGGATAAATATGAAGCTCAACCTCAAAAATCCAGCAGTAGTATTCGACCTAGAAACTACTGGAGTCAGCTTAGTACATGACCGCATCATCGAGATCTCTATTCTCAAGGTACACCCAGATGGTCTAGAGGAGACCAAGACGCGGCGCATCAACCCAGGTAGGCCGATACCCGCCGAGAGTACCGCCGTGCATGGCATCACGGACGAGGACGTCAAGGATTGCCCAACCTTCGATCAAGTCGCCAAGAGCCTCTACCAGTGGATAGAGGGCTGCGACATCATCGGCTTCAATTCTATTCGCTTCGATGTGCCGATGCTTGTTGAGGAGCTTCTACGTGCAGGAGTACAGGTGGACTTGTCTAGACGTAAGCTCGTCGATGTGCAGACGATCTATCACAAGATGGAGCGACGCAATCTAGAGGCAGCTTATCGCTTCTACTGCGGCAAGACACTCGTCGGGGCACACTCGGCCGAAGCCGATACTCGTGCCACCTACGAGGTGCTTATGGCACAGCTAGATCGCTATCCAGAGGAGCTTGCCAATGATATGGGAGCTCTAGCAGAGATCTCGCGCTACAACAATAATGTAGACTTCGCTGGCATGCTCATCTACAATAGCGAGGGCAAGGAGATGATTAACTTTGGGAAATACAAGGGGCGTCTGCTGAGCGAAGTTCTAGCCAAAGATCCCGGATACTACGCTTGGGTTATGGGGGCAGAGTTTACACTCGATACGAAGAATTGCTTCACGCGAGCCAAACTGGCTCTCCAGCTCTAGATATCAGAATTAGACAACGCAATGCTACAAGGCAAACATATCGTACTAGGTATCACGGGGAGCATTGCTGCCTACAAGGCTGCGGTGCTTACCCGTTTACTTATTAAGCGTGGAGCAGAGGTGCAAATCGTCATCACCCCAGCAGGCAAGGAGTTTATCACCCCGATTACTCTATCGGCTCTGACTTCCAAGCCCGTCATCAGTGAGTTTTTCTCTGGTCGAGACGGCACGTGGAATAGTCACGTTGATATTGGCCTATGGGCAGATGCCATGCTCATTGCTCCCGCCACAGCCTCGACCATAGGCAAGATGGCACATGGAGTGGCGGACAATATGCTACTGACGACCTACCTATCGATGAAAGCCCCAGTCTTCGTCGCACCAGCGATGGACTTGGATATGTACGCCCATCCCTCCACACATGACAACCTCGCCCTGCTGCAGAGGCGAGGCAACGTCATCATTGAGCCCAACTCTGGATTTCTGGCTAGCCATCTAGAGGGCAAAGGGCGGATGCAAGAGCCAGGGCAGATTGTAGAGGCTCTAGAGGCTTACTTCGCAGAGAGAGCACCGATGCGTGGTAAGCGTGTGCTGATTACAGCTGGGCCAACGCACGAGGCTGTAGATCCTGTTCGCTTCATCGGCAACCACTCCACAGGGCGCATGGGCATCGCTCTGGCGGACGAGTATGCTCGCTTGGGCGCCGAGGTGGATTTGATACTTGGTCCCACGAGTTTGGGTGCAGGCTCTCGTGTGCAGACCCTTCACGTGACCTCGGCTCTAGAGATGCTAGAGGCCACGCAGAGTCGCATCGACAAGGTAGACATCGCGATCTTTGCTGCCGCAGTGGCAGACTATCGCCCTGCCGAGCAGCACACCGAGAAGCTCAAGCGAGAGCAGAGCGACGAGATGACCATTCGCCTTGTCCGCAACCCCGACATTGCAGCCACCATGGGGCAGATCAAGCGCCAAGATCAGACTTTCGTATGCTTTGCTCTGGAGACCAATAGTGGCGAGGCAGAGGCTATGCGTAAGATGCAGTCGAAGGGGATGGATGCCGTCGTACTCAATACGCTTGCCGACGAGGGAGCAGGGTTTGGGCATACGACCAATAAGATCAGCATTTACTCTCGCTCAGGCGAACGATTTGTCGGTTCGCTTGTGAGCAAAGAAGAGGCTGCGCGAGACATCATTCAGTTTATCGATTCTCGACTCTAGAGAGATGAGAGGTAGTCGGTATTGGTTTGGTTTGCTCCTTGTCCTATTGGGGGTATTAGTTCCTCGGGCGCTCTCCGCCCAAGAGCTTAGGGCTACGGTGCGTATCTCTACAGAGGATCTAGGTGCAGTGGAGCGCAGCCAGTTCGAGGCTTTGGAGCGTCAGCTGACGGATCTGCTCAACAATCAGCGCTTCACTGGGCTAAGCTATGCCCCTGCCGAGCGCATCCCATGCTCCTTCGCACTCAAGATAACCGAGGCTAAGGATGCAGATAAGTATCAGGCAGAGCTAAGCATCACGGCAAGCCGTACGGCCTACAACACTAACTACACGACGACTACTTACGTCTACCGGGACAGGGGGATTGACTTTGAGTATACCGCTGGGCAGGCACTCGAGTATAACCCTCAGAACCTAGACAACAACCTCGTTGCCGTCTTCGTCTTTCATGCCCTCTACATCATCGCAATCGATCTCGATAGTTTCTCTCCTTTAGGTGGTGATTATCTCAAAGATCCGATCAGCCAGCTCGTCGCTACAGCAAGCAATCAGCCCAACTGGAGCGGTTGGAAGTCCTTTGAGTCCGATGACAATCGAGGCGCCCTTGCTGCTGCACTGACCACAGGTGTAGCCAATGATTTTAGGCTTATGTGGTATCGCTATCACCGCCTAGGGCTTGATGTCCTAGAGAGTAAGATTGAAGCTGGGCGAGCGGTGCTACTGGAGCAGCTGCAGACGCTCAAGGCCTATCAGCGTGAACACTTTCGTTCTCCGCTCATCACACTTATGGAGACCGCCAAGGTGGACGAGCTGGTTAATATCTACGGACAAGCTCCCACCGAAGAGCGCAGACAGATGCGCGAGCTCCTCTCCACTATATTCCCTACACGTACGGACTCTTGGTCCAAACTCTCTAACTAAGCTAAGGGTCCCGATGCTATACTTCGTATGCTAAAGAAACTCATCATTCGCAACTTCGTCTTGATTGATGCCCTAGAGATAGATTTCTATCCTAGCTTCAGTGTCATTACGGGCGAGACAGGTGCAGGTAAAAGTATTATCCTCTGCGCTATAGGTCTGCTCATGGGTCAGAGATCGGATAGCTCCTTGATTAGGCCAGGAGCAGAACGATGTATAATCGAAGCACATTTCGATGCCATGGACGAGACAGTGGGACGTATCCTATCGGAGGAAGATATTGACTTCGACCCTAACGAATGTATCATTCGTCGAGAGATCTCGGTCAAGGGCAAGAGTCGCTCCTTCGTCAATGATACGCCTGCTTCGCTAGCACTGCTCAAACGTCTAAGCGAATACCTCATTGATGTACATTCGCAGCACAAAAATTTGCTTCTAGGTGATGCCCAGTTTCAGCTATCCGTCCTAGACCTTTACAGCCAAAATCAGGCTGAGCTCAAGGCTTATCAGAGGTACTACCTTGGCTACAAGAGCTATAGCAAAGCACTAGCCGAGGCTCGTATCGCAGCCAATGAGCTAATCAAAGAGCAGGATTATCTACAGTTCCAGTACAATCAGCTTGAGGCTGCCCAGCTACAGCCAGACGAACTGCAGGGGCTAGAGGAGGAGGAGCAACGCCTTACCCATGCGCTTGACATCAAGACAGGGCTCTCTCGAGCTTACTCTGCCCTAGACGATGACGATCGAGGGGCTGTGCAAGCCATCGCCATTGCTCTAGATGGTGTGCAGCCTATCCGTAAATACTACCCAGAGGCCGAGGAGCTGCACGAACGCCTCACCAGTGCCAAGCTGGAGCTTAGCGATCTGATGCACACGCTTGATGCCAATATGGAGAGCATCGAGTACGACCCGCAGAGGCTTAGCGCCATCACAGAGCGACTGGATTTGCTCAACGGATTACTCCTCAAGCACGGCGTTGGCTCAACCAACGATCTGATCGACATCAAGGAGCGGATTGCCGCAGAGCTTGAGGCGATTAATACCTCCGATGATCGCATTGCTCAGCTAGAGCAGGCTCTCGCCGAGAGTCATCGACAGGCTCTCGAGTCCGCCGAGCTACTACATGCTAGCCGAGAGCAGGCAGCTAGAGAGGTCGAACAAGCCCTCATCGCAGGATTGCTCGAGCTAGGGATGCCATACGTGCGGCTGAATATACTCGTGGAGCGAGGCGAAACGCTTACCTCCACAGGGCTCGATCAGGTTACATTCCTATTCTCTGCCAATAAGGAGATCAAGCCAGAGCCCGTAGCACATATTGCCTCTGGGGGCGAAATCTCTCGTCTGATGCTCTGCATTAAGGCGCTCATTGCCGATAGACGGAGCCTACCGACCATTATCTTCGATGAGATTGATACGGGGGTCTCTGGGGATATTGCCGATCGTATCGGAGCGATCCTGCAGAGTATGGGGCGTAGTATGCAGGTCATGGCGGTTACGCATCTGCCACAGATCGCAGCCTCGGGAGCTCAG
>JAUMYV010000049.1 GCA_030528445.1 Porphyromonadaceae bacterium
AGATAACCTTGCTCTATATAGAGCTAAGCTTGCTCCAAAGAATTTGCAGAGAAGATCCGACATTCTGTGTTGTTGCTCTCTGGTAAAACTATTGGCTTACTAGTTGTCTCATGTAATGCCCTGTAATATATATGCGTATGTACGTTCTCTTACTCCAGAATCATTCCGCAAACAGCTGTTATTCAGTGAAATTCATCGGCTGCCAAATGAAATCAATGCCGTTCGACGATGGAGGGGCTTACTGAAACTAAATCAGACAGAATACAATCTATTTACTAGGATTGAATGCCCTTTTTTGCCTTCTTGAAAAGTTTACTAGACCGCAATAACTTTGATTCTGAAACTTCCTAGGTTTTTGGGCGATTGTGTGCCTCGTCGGTCTAGTATATTTTCTCTCTCAACATCTGTATGCTCGAGTCCTTTTATTTGTGGGGATAGATATGGTGATGTAGAGGGGATAAACTGCAACTGATAAATTGCTATTTATTGATTACCTTTGGCTTCGCAATAATTTATGGAGCAACTGCATGGAATCTATCAAACAAATATTTCGCATAGGCTATGGCCCAAGCAGTAGCCACACTATGGGTCCCGTACGCGCGGCGGAGATGTTCCTCGAGCGTTGCCCCGATGCAGTGTGCTACCAAGTGTCTCTCTATGGCAGTCTCGCAGCTACAGGTAAGGGACATATGACGGATGTAGCACTCCTGCGCGTCATGGAGGTCAAGGCGCCCACGACTATCGAGTGGTTTCCCGATATCGAGCTACCATTCCATCCCAATGGGATGAAGTTTGACGGATATAATCGAGATGGCAATATCATAGACACCTTTACTGTTTATAGTATAGGTGGTGGTACGCTCGCCAATGAGGACTTCAACGAGCAGAAGATTAAGGATGTTTATCCTCAAAATACTATGCGCGACATCATGTACGAGCTCAACCGTACTGGCATGAGCTACTGGGAGTACGTCGCCAAATATGAAGACGAGGATATTTGGGATTTCTTGGCAGAAGTGTGGCGAGTGATGCAGGATGCCGTAGAGGCTGGGTTAGAGGCCGAGGGGATACTGCCTGGGGGGCTTGGACTTAGGCGCAAGGCTGCGACCTACTTCGTTAAGGCTAATGGATATGGCTCGGTAAGCATCAAGAACAGAGGCCTCGTCTATGCGTACGCCTTGGCTGTGAGCGAACACAATGCAGCTGGCGGACGTGTCGTTACGGCACCCACTTGTGGTAGCTGTGGCATCATACCTGCTGTGCTGTATCACCTCAAGAAGACGCGTGACTTCCCCGAGCAACGTATCTTGCGCGCGCTCGCTACGGCAGGATTATTTGGCAATGTCGTGCGTACCAATGCCTCAATTTCGGGAGCAGAGGTTGGTTGCCAAGGAGAGGTTGGGGTGGCGTGCGCTATGGGTGCGGCCGCAGCCTGTCAGCTTTTTGGTGGCTCCAATCTGCAGATCGAGTACTCTGCCGAGATGGGGCTAGAGCATCACTTGGGGCTTACCTGTGATCCAGTCTGTGGCTTGGTACAGATCCCCTGTATCGAGCGTAATGCTTTTGCTGCAGCTCGAGCTCTAGATGCCAATACGTTCGGGACTTTTAGCGACGGACATCACCGCGTTAGCTTCGACCAAGTCGTAGAGGTGATGCGTAGGACTGGTAAGGATTTGCCCAGCCTCTACCGAGAGACCTCTACAGGCGGCTTGGCTACTGCCTACGATGCAGACAAAGCTAAGTTTTACTAGGTTCATTCTCCACGATTATGAGTCGTCAATCGCATTTACCCTATTGGGGTATTCCTCTACTGCTATGCTTCGTGGCACTCCCTACGAGGCTTGGCGCGAGGGACTCTGCCTCTGGGCAGGTGCAGATCGATACGACGACTGTAGTCAATCTCCCTACGGTGCTGGTACGCTCGTCCTATCGCACCCGTCCGCTTAGTAGTGAGGAGCGATCCGCCTATTGGCGACGCATCAGAGACGTCAAGAAGACGCTACCATATGCCAAATATGTCGCAGTTACGATCATCGAGACCTATGAGTATATGGAGACTCTAGACACCGATGAGGAGCGCGAGGCACATCTCAAGCGTGTAGAGCAAGACCTCAAAGCCGAGATGGAGCCTAAGATGAGAGACCTCACGCTACGCCAAGGGCAGTTGCTTATTAAGCTCATCAATCGCCAATGTGGCCAGACGAGCTACGAGCTCGTCAAAGCCTTCCTCGGAGGTTGGAGAGCGTGGTGGTGGAATGCCTTCGCCAAGGTCATAGGTGCCAACCTCAAGTCGCCCTACAACCCCAAGGAGGTGGAGGACGATGCTGTCACGGAGCGCATCATTAGGTTGGTAGAGATGGGGCTACTTTAATTCATTTCTCAGAATCGGATAAGTCATATGATCATCAAATCGGCGGAATTCGTCATCAGTAATACGGAGGTTAAGAAATGCCCCGATAGTACTCTGCCGGAGTATGCATTCATTGGACGAAGTAATGTGGGCAAATCATCTCTGATTAATATGCTCACAGCGCACAAAGGGCTTGCCATGACCTCGCAGAAGCCAGGCAAAACGCAGCTCATCAATCACTTCTTGATTAATAAGTCTTGGCATCTAGTAGACCTGCCAGGCTATGGCTATGCACGTCTAGGGCATGGTAATAGAGATAAGCTCAAAACCATTATAGAGAGCTATATACTCGAGCGCGAGCAACTCACGAGTTTGTTTATCCTGCTAGACTGTAGGCACGAGCCACAGAAGATAGACTTGGAATTTATCGATTGGGCCGGCGAGCATGGTGTGCCGTTTGCTCTTGTCTTTACCAAGGCGGATAAACTCGGTAGAGGCAAGCTCTCTGCGAATATAGAGACATATAAGCAACGGTTGCTGGAGCGCTGGGAGGAACTACCGCCTATTTTCGTCACCAGTAGTGAGAAAAAAGCAGGGCGAGACGAACTGCTTGCCTATATCGATGAAATCAACCAAACCTTATAGGACTACTAACGATAATAACTATATCACAATGAAAGGAAAAATCCTAGTAACGGGTGGAACTGGCTATATCGGTTCGCACACGACCGTAGAGCTGATTAATGCTGGCTACGAGGTTGTGTCTATGGACAACCTCTCCAACTCAAACGTAGAGGTGCTGGATGGCATCGAGGCTATCACGGGTATTCGTCCTAAGTTTTACGAAGCGGACTGCAACGACCAGTCTGCTGTAGAGCGCATCTTCGGTGAGAACCCTGATATCGTGGGGCTGATCCACTTCGCTGCCTCCAAGGCAGTAGGGGAGTCTGTTCAGAAGCCTCTGATGTACTACCGCAACAATCTGCTCTCGCTCATCGTGATGCTCGAGACTATGGAGCGCTATGGTACCAAGGGGATCGTATTCTCGTCCTCCTGTACTGTTTACGGTCAGCCAGAGGTATTGCCAGTGACTGAAGATGCACCAGTGCAAGAGGCTCTATCGCCCTACGGCAACACCAAGCAGATCAACGAAGAGATCCTACGCGATGCGATCTATGCTGGAGCACCATACAAGGCTATTCGCCTGCGCTACTTCAATCCTATCGGGGCGCATCCATCGGCGCTTATCGGTGAGCTACCTCTAGGGGTACCACAGAACCTTATTCCCTACCTCACGCAGACGGCAGCAGGTATCCGAGAGGAGCTTAGCGTCTTCGGTGACGACTACAATACGCCAGATGGCTCTTGCATTCGCGACTACATCAACGTAGTCGATCTAGCTAAGGCACATGTGATTGCTATCGAGCGTATCCTCGACGAGAGCAAGGGGAGCGAGCGTCTCGAGACCTTCAACATCGGGACGGGGCGTGGCGTCAGCGTCCTAGAGCTAATCAATACCTTTGAGCAAGTAACGGGCGTTA
Source organism: Porphyromonadaceae bacterium (assembly GCA_030528445.1). GTDB lineage: Bacteria > Bacteroidota > Bacteroidia > Bacteroidales > Porphyromonadaceae > Porphyromonas. The sequence goes on from JAUMYV010000049.1 coordinate 3,892, forward strand.
AGGTGCCACACAAGATCGTAGGTCGCAGAGAGGGAGATATAGAGCAGGTATGGGCCAATCCTAAGCACGCCAATGAGGTGCTTGGCTGGGAAGCCAAAGAAACTCTTGGAGATACCCTCAAGTCAGCTTGGGCTTGGCAGGAGCACATCATGAAGAAAGCGTAGCGTCCGACGACGCTATAGTATCGTTGTATAGTATGATCATATCGATCCCCATAGGGCTGTGCCGAGTCGTAGACTATAGGCCTAGCGCTATGGGGCGTTTTGATGTGTCCTGATATGCTTTTGCCTCCCGTTCGTACTGCCATCATTGGGCTTGGTTATCGTGGCTCTTATCTACTGAAGCTGCTGCAGGCAATCGATCTATATGAGGTCGTGGCCATTGCCGATCCCTCCGCTTTGGCCGCTCTTTACCCCGATGTGGCTGTTTATAATCAGTCGGGCGAGGACTATAGACGTATGCTCGAGGAGCAGAATCTCAATCTGGTTATTATCGCTTCTCCATGGCATCTGCAGAGGCAGCAGGCCGAGGATTGTTTGCAGGCTGGCGCCCATATAGCTCTAGAGATCAAAGGTGGCTTGCATCTCGAGGAGTATGACGAGATTATTCACCTAAGCCGAGTCAAAGACCTTAGAGTCTATCCTCTAGAGAATACACTATTCATGCGTGAGGTCATGGCACTCTGGCAGATGGTCTCCGCTGGCGTATTGGGCGAGATCATTCACCTTAGAGGTGGCTATAGGCACGACCTTAGGCGCTTGTTGCTACCGGCTGGTGGCGACCGAGAGCATTGGCGTGCGGAGTATTATCACGCAATCAATGGGGACATATACCCTACGCATGGCCTAGCTCCGCTCTGCCTTGTGGCAGGCGTCGGACGTGGTGATCGTCCGCTACGCCTCACGGCTACGGCATCTAAGGCTAGAGGCCTAGAGATATATGCACGAGAGAATAACCAAGAGTCTCTAGAGCCCATAGCCACGGGAGACATCATTTGCACCCAGATCGAGACCGAGAGAGGCATGCTCATTAGTCTGACGCACGACACCACACTGCCTCGTCCCAAAAGTCTAGACTATGAGGTGCAGGGAACTAAAGGAATCTGGCAGGGAGACGTGCGGCGCATCTATCTTGAGGGCATCAGCCCAAGCCAAACGTGGGAGTCCGATGCGAGCTATATCGAACAGTATCGGCATCCCTACTGGCAACTCTGGGGAGAGGAGGCACTTAGCCAAGACGAGCATCACCAAGGCATGGACTATATGATGCTTCGGGTATTGGTGGCAGACTTCATAGGGCAGATGAGTTACCCAGCGGGTGTAGAGGACTTGGCTCTTTGGTGTCGCGTCACGCCTCTGTCTGCCTATTCTATTGCCGAGAGGCGCAGTGTAGACTTCTTCGACTAGCCCTTGATTTTTAGGATTATTATTGCTGTCTGGTAAAGCTTTTCTGTAATTTACCTCTTCTTGAGAAACTTCTGTCGGTCGGCAATAAAAAGAGCATAGGCTTATGCCGAACTCACGTAGATTAAACCAAGGCAATGTTTGCGCTGTCTAAAGCGTTGTAATGGCGAACCCTCGACTACTTGGTATGGTTTTTGATGAGAGTAATATGCAGACCATACGTGACAATAATTGACAAGTTTCGACGCAAAAGATGACATACAACTATACAAACACCCTCCGACTTGCCCTAGAGCTCACCTATGCAGAGGCTCGACGACTGGGACGAGAGGAAATCAATCCCGACTTGCTCGTTTGGGGGATTCTCAAGCAAGGGCAGAATCGAGGTGCTAGTCTACTCAGAGAGAGTGGTCTAGATCTCGAGGATTTGCTGAGCAACATTAGTCAGAGGCTTGAGACTGACAGTGATGCCAATGGGCACTGGGAGCAGGAGCCTTCGCTAAGCCAGCTCTCGCGCCAAGCTATTGCTCTGTCTACTCGTCTAAGCCAAGAGCTTAGTGATGAGGCTGTCAGCCCTTTGCATTTACTTCTAGCTATACTGCGAACCGATAAGCATAGTTACCTCAACGAGGTATTTATGTCCAAATCTATCGATATACAGAACCTACTTGCCCCGATGATGCGCTTCGAGCAAGATGACTTCGACGATGATGGCGATGAGCCACAGGACGAGGGTAGGGAGGCCTCCTCTACGACCTCGGCGAGCGAGGAGCCTCGTCGTGGCAAGAGAAAAGGTGGAGATACTCCGACGCTCAACTCTTTTAGCCGCGACTTGACGGCTCTGGCCGAGGCTGGCAAGCTCGATCCAGTGGTTGGGCGTACGGCAGAGATCGAGCGCATGGTACAGATCCTCTCTAGGCGCAAGAAGAGTAATCCCGCCCTTATCGGTGAGCCTGGTGTGGGCAAGACGAGCCTTGTAGAGGGGCTCGCCCAGCGTATCATTGCCCAGTCTGTGCCCCACAATTTGCTTGGGCGACGCATTCTAGAGCTAGACTTGGCAGCGATGCTTGCTGGCACTAAGTATCGGGGGCAGTTTGAGGAACGCCTCAAGGCAATGCTCAAGGAGCTAGAGGCACATCCAGAGATTATCCTATTCATCGATGAGATCCACACTATGATGGGGGCTGGGGGAGGTGGTGGCACGATGGACGCCGCCAATATGCTCAAGCCTGCTCTCTCGCGTGGCGAGATTCAATGCATCGGGGCGACTACTCTAGGGGAGTATCGCAAGCACATCGAGAAGGATGGGGCTATGGATCGACGATTCCAGAAGCTCCTCGTAGAGCCCAATACACCCACCGAGACGCTCGAGATACTCAAGCAGCTACGTCCGAGCTATGAGGAGCATCATGGTGTACACTATACAGACGAGTCTCTCGAGGTAATGGTCGATTTGGCACAGCGCTATCTGACCGATCGAGCCTTCCCCGACAAGGCGATTGACCTCATGGACGAGGCTGGAGCTAAGCTAAGCCACACCATAATGCCTCCCAATAGCGAGCTGGAGCAGCTGGAGCAGTCCAAGAAGCAAGCTATAGAGAGCAAGTTAGAGGCCATACGAGAGCAGAAGTTTGAGCTAGCGGCTAGCTATCGCAATCGCGAGCGCGAGCTAGAGGCTGCCATCGAGGCTGCACGCGACCAATGGAGACGTCAGCTCTCCGAGATGCAGACGGATGTAACAGGGGAGCATATCGCCAGTGTCGTCTCTACGATGACGGGCATCCCCGTAGAGCGTGTGAGTGGTGGTGAGCTGGAGCGACTCAGGGTGCTAGAGCAGACACTCAAGGCTAGTGTCGTGGGGCAGGATACTGCGATTGCGAAACTGAGCAAAGCCATTCGCCGTAGCCGTCTAGGTCTTAGGGATGAGCATCGCCCCATCGGTAGCTTCCTCTTGATTGGGCCAACGGGTGTGGGTAAGACCTATCTAGCCAAGAGGCTGAGCGAGGAGCTATTCGGCTCAAGCGAGGCGATGATTCGTGTCGATATGAGCGAGTATATGGAGAAGTTCGCTGCTAGTCGCTTGGTAGGGGCACCTCCGGGATATGTTGGTTATGATGATGGCGGTCAGCTTACCGAGCAGGTGCGCCGTCGTCCCTATTCTGTCGTACTCTTCGACGAGATCGAGAAGGCGCATCCCGATGTCTACAACCTACTGCTACAGGTCATGGACGAGGGCGTACTCACGGACAGCGAAGGGCGTAAGATAGACTTTCGCAATACGGTTATACTCATTACCTCCAACGCCGGCTCGCGTGAGGCTAGAGCCTTCGGGCGTGCCATAGGGTATCAGGACGAGCATATGGGCGCGGATCGCTCGAGCGATATTATGCGCAAGGCACTAAGTAAGACCTTTAGCCCAGAGTTCTTGAACCGTTTGGATGATATTATTGAGTTCTCGGCCCTAGACAAGGAGGCTATCCGCAAGATCGTACAGCTTGAGCTCGACAAGGTACGTAGGCGCCTCCTACAGGCGGGCTACGATGTGCAGGCCGACGAAGCTACACTCGATGCACTTGGTCGTCTTGGCTATCAGCCCGAGTATGGAGCCAGACCACTGCGCCGCATCATACAGCAGGAGGTCGAGGATAAGCTGACGGATCTCATCCTAGACGGAGAGGCTAGCTACGGCGATATCCTACACCTCGGCGTAGACGGCTCGGGTGCTATCGTGCACTCCATACATAAGTCAAGTAAATCTTCGTCCAGTGATGAAGCAACCACCAGTGAGTGAAGCTCAACTACAGGAAATGCTTGCTGCCCTAGAGACTAGGCGGCAAGCATTCTCTATGATTGTGCAGATGTATAGCCAGAAGATCTACTGGCAGCTTAGGCGTATGGTATATAGCCATGAGGATGCCAATGACCTAGTTCAGAATACATTCATCAAGGCTTGGGAGGCGATAGAGGGCTTCCGAGGAGATGCCAAAGTGTCTACATGGCTCTACCGAATAGCCCACTACGAGGCGCTTAACTTCCTCAAGCGGCAGAAGCGAGAGGGCGAGTGCTTCGTCGACCTAAGCGACGAGGAGCAGGCGCAGTTCCTTTTGGCACGCCTAGAGGCCGACCCTTATTTCGATGGCGATGAATACGAGAAGGCCTTCCAAAAGGCGCTCATCTCCCTGCCAGAGAAGCAGCAGTTGGTATTTCGCTTGCGCTACTACGACGAGATGCCTTACGAAGAGATCGCACGCATCACGGGTACGAGCCAAGGGGCACTCAAGGCTTCGTATCATCACGCTAGTCGCAAGATAGCCGAGATGCTATCGAGAGAAGATCTTTAGCGTTGTAGTTAGTTGGTTAAACCTTATAGCCATTAGGTTGTCTATCCTAGTATAAACCAAACAAGAGCATTGAGCACTAGAGCAATGGATACAAAAGAACAAACTCATCAACAGTACGGGTTGCCAGATGCCGAGGCGTCTAAGAAGCACTACACAACCCCAGAGGGATATCTCGAGGGGCTGACCGAGCGTATCATGGCAGGTCTGCCAGAGGAGGAGACCACGCCCATACAGCCCGTCAGCTGGTGGGTCAAAGCCAAGCCAATCATCTATCTAGCGGCGAGCTTTGCGGGGCTCTATTATGGATTTAAGGCCGTGAACTCATTCGCCCCACAGCCCCAGACCGAGCAGGTCGTGCAGCAAGTGGCAGATGCTGGCAAGCAGGTTGAGGACGACTATCTACTCTATCTGCAGGACTATGGAGAGTCGCTCGAGGATCTTGAGCTTGAAGTGGCTTTTGGAGAAAATGCTGAGGAATTTAGATAACCCACAAATAAATAAAAGACATGAAACAGACTCTATGGATCATATCAATCTGCCTCTTCCTATGCTCTAGCAGTGCATGGGCTCAGGAGGGCAAAAGACCCAGCCGAGAGGAGGTTGCCAAAGCCAAGAGGGCGTATCTCGTCGAGCAACTTGCGCTAGACGACAAGCAGGCCAGTGGGCTGATGGCTATCCTCAATGAGCTAGACGACTTGCGCTTCAAGCTGTGGCAGGAGATGCGCGATGCCAAGCATCGTATCTATCGTCGAGATACTACACTCACAGAGGACGAGCTCCGTCTGCACTTTGAGCGAAGTCTAGACAACCGTGTACGAGAGGCGGAGCTAGAGCGCGTGTACTATAAGAAGTGTGCCACTATACTTCCTATTGAGAAGCTCGTGCGTCTAGAATGGCTCAATAGGCGTTTTGCACGCAATTACTTCAAGCATCACATCGCAGGGCGTGCCCACGGAAAGGTACTCGAGGGACACCGCGATGTCCAAAAACAAAAAGAAAAGCGTGGAAGAGCTAGCAATAGAGAGCTAGAGCGTAGGCATCAAAACCAACACTAGCGCTTTTTTGTTATCTTTGAGCGACAACAAACAATATTATAAACAGAAAAATAACTAAATGAGTATTTCAGCAAACAAGTTCGTAGCTTGTACCTACGAACTATACGTAGGCGACGATAACGAGCGTGAGCTCATGGAGGAGGCAACTCTAGAGCGTCCACTCGAGTATATCCATGGTATGGGCATGATGCTCCCAGAGTTTGAGAAGAATCTATTCGGCCTCAACGCTGGCGATAGCTTCGACTTCGTCCTAACGAGCGAGCAGGCTTATGGTGATCATAGCGAAGAGAACATCATGGATCTGCCTAAGGAGATCTTTACCAATGAAGACGGAGAGTTCGACTCTGTACGTGTAGTAGAGGGCAATACGCTGCCGCTCTATACTCCAGAGGGACAGACCGTGATGGGTACTGTCGTAGAGATCAAGGACGAAGTGGTCGTTATGGACTTCAATCACCCTCTAGCTGGCGAGACGCTACACTTCGTCGGTAAGATCGTAGAGGAGCACGAAGCTACAAGCGAAGAGATCGAGAAGTTCTTCGGCGGACAGACTGGCGGCGGCTGCGGTGGCGGTTGTGGCTGTGGTAGTAGCGAAGGAAGCTCAAACGGTGGCGGATGCTGCGGCGGTAGCTGTGGTTGCTAAGTCCGAGGGCTAACATAATATCAAAAATAACGGCAGAGGTTCATCGATAGCCTCTGCCGTTGTTTTTTGTTGGGTTGCAATTTGCCGAGCGAATAGGAGACAGAGCAATTACTCTGCCTGCATCTCTAGCTGATGCTTGCGGCTGCGAGAGATGTTGATGTAGTACACCCAGCAGGTGGCTATGAAGTACACACCAGCTTGGAGCCATAGAGCCTTAAACTCGAAGGCTACCTCCGAGAGCGTTGCACCCATATTATTCATCTTGACGAAGCCGTTGATGCCCACAGTCGATGGGAATAGATAGGAAACGTACTTCCAGAATGGAGCAATAGCTGCACCCGGCCAAGAAATACCAGAGATGAAGAGTAATGGAACGGAGGTGAAAACGAATAGTAGCATACAGGTCTCTCGGTTGCGCACAATGGCCGAAGCTGTCATAGCAAAGAAGATGCAAGCCAGTAGATAAGGCAAGCCGAATAGCAAGAGGTCGCTTGCTCGCCCGATCTGTACCAAGCTAAATATCCGAGGTACTACCCCCAGCACATAGAATGAGACTAGTATGTAGACGAGGAAGTAGCACAGAGATTTGCCAAGTACTACTCTGAGCGTCCCCATATAGTGTTCGTCCATGGGGATGAGGTCATTGTATTTACTCCTCTCTCTAGCTGTCCCTGCCGATAGGCCTACGCCAAGCAGTAGAGTTTGCTGGATAATCAGGATTAGCACTGCAGGTAGCAGAAACGAGGCAAACCCACCCGAGGGGTTGAAGATGGGCACTTCTTCGTAGGCAATAGGGTAGGCGGTTAGTTCATCCTGACGCGCCGTAGTATTACCACTACGCTCGATTTTGATTTCGCTATTCATCTCGAGCGACACCGTGGTATTGGCTAGTACGATGCCCTTGTAGTAGAGCAAACCGCTCATGTCGCAGTAGAGGCTGACTGTAGCCTGACGCCCAGTGGATAGCTGGGTGTCGAAGTCTCTAGGAATGTAGATGATGCCGTACGCATCGCCCTTGCGCAGGACGCGCTGTGCCTCTTGCATATCGGCGCATCGAGCCACAAGCTTTACCTCTGGTGTAGCGTCTACACGGCGCAGGTAGTCGCGGCTGATAGCGCTCTGCGACTCATCGACCACGACGGCAGGCACCTCGCGAACGACCTCGTTGTTGTAGATATAGCTATATAGGAGTGGATAGAGCAGAGGAACCACGACGAAGAATATCATCACCCCCATATCCTTGTAGGTCATCTTGGCTTCCGCCACGAAGACGTAGAGCAAATCTCGTAGGCCCTGTGTGGCTCTCTGCCATAGGTTGCTGTTTTCTTTCATTATGGCGTGTATCTATAGTGGAGTAATGCTGTTTTGAGTCGTCTAAGTACGAGCAGAGGCAACAGCAAGAAGAGTAGTAGGGCTACATAGTGTTGCCACGAATAGGCGAAGCTATAGCCGTGAAGCGCCTCATTGACGTAAATGAGGAAGTAATGTCGCAGAGGAAAAAGCACACTAAGAGCTTGAATAGCTCCTGGCATAGCCATCACGGGGAACGAAAATCCAGAGATGGATATGGAGATTACCCCCCAGAGCGAAGCAAGACTAAGCCCCAGTCGGAGCGAAGGGAAGATAGCAATCATCACGATACCCAAGGCCTGCGAGGCTAAGATGAGGCACAGAGTCGCTAGAAGCATGGGTAGAATGCCGCTCTCGCAGGGGAAGTCTAGATAGCCATACAGATACACGTTGTAGAGTACCCCCATGAGCATGAAAATAGCCGTCTGTGGGAGGAGCTTACCCGTTAGAGCCGTCGCGATAGAGCCATGGCTGGTCTCCATCCATCCCTTAGCCGTACCGCTCTTGATCTCCATACCGATCCCCGCCACAGTAACCATCATGATCAAGAGGCATAGCACGGCAGGTAGTAGGATGTTGGAGAGATAGATCGAGTAGTTGAGCCACGGATTGCCTAGCGCATGCGTATCAATCACGATTGGGCGTAGATAGGCCATCGCTTGATCTTCGCTAGCTCCCTTGGCGTAGAGCACCGAGCGAGTCGCTGCGCCAGAAGTCAATTCGCCAAGCATCTTCATATCTCGGAAAAGCAGTGAGCCCGCAATCAGATACGAATAGTTGGTGTAGAAAGACACTGTAGGCTGCCTCTGCGCTTGAGCCTCTCGAGACAAGCCCTCTGGTAGGAGGAAGAATCCGTAGATCTCCCCGCGCTGCACTGCTTGGCGTGCCTGAGTAACACTAGGATAGCGTGCGATAACCTCGGTCTGAGGCATAGCATCGAGGTTGCGCGCTACACGTCTAGATAGCGCAGTGTCGTCTAGATCCACGATGCCTGCTGGGAGATTCTGCGGTAGCCCCTCGTCCATCAGCGTGGTGAAGAAGACATAGCAGAATAGCGGAGCAATCACCATGCAGAAGAGGTACAGCGGACGCGAAACGAGGATGCCCCATTCGCGTCGCATCACCTGCCACAGTGTGCTTCGTGTTTTAGTTTCGGACATTGCTAGCGATTGATGATGACAGACATTCCGGGACGAAGGTCTTTGATTTGTTGCAGCGGCGTAGCACGCACCTCGAAGGTCTTGAGGTCAAATTGCCCCGTCGTCTTCGTGGCTTTCCATGTAGCGTAGCTACCTAGATCCTTGATGTAGTGTACACGGAGCTTGACGGCCTTAAGGCCTAGAGCAGGAATTTGAGCGTCGAACTCGGCTCCCATCTTCAGGTCTTGGAGCAAGTCCTCGCGAACGTTGAAGGTAACCCATTGCTTCTCTAGCTGGGCGATATTCATGATAGGCGCACCTGTACCGACTAGCTCGCCCACTTTGGGGAAAATCTCGGACACCTCACCCGAAGCCTGTGCGATAAGATAGGTCTCTCTGATGTATGACTCGACCTCTGCTACCGCTCCCTTGGCTCGGCTGACGAGTGCCGATGCTGCGAGCTTATCCTCACGCTCAGCACCATTGTAGGCCATCTTGTACTGTGCCTCGGCAGCACGCTCTGTGGCTAAGGCCGCATCGCGCTGGGCGGTGATCTCGTCTAGTTTCTGTGTGGCTACGACGCCCTCGGCGTGTAGCTTTCTGATGCGCTGATAGCTCTTCTCCATGATGTCGGCACCAGCCTTCGCCTTCTGCCACATTTCGTACGCAGCTTGGATCTGTTCGCTACGAGCCCCCTTGAGAGCCTTGGCGTTTTGTGCCTCGGCGGCAGTCTGTGCTGCACGAGCTTGCTCCATCTTGGCTTGTACCTCTGGAGCTTCGAGGATCGCTAGCGTATCTCCAGCCTGTATCTGCTGTCCCTCCTCTACGCGGAACTCTAGGATACGCCCGGGCACCTTGCTCGATACGCGATACTCCGTTACCTCGGCTTGTCCTTGGATGCTGTCGCTCTCCTTGCTGAGCATCAGAAAGCCAACTAGTGCCACGAGCGCTATTACAGCGAGTAGTGATAGGAATGCCAGCAATGTGTTGCGGCTCTGTGTCTGTGATGTCATAACTATGTTTGTGTCTATTGTTTCGTTGATGTTGTGGTTCGATTATAGCAGTCCGAGGACTTTCTGTAGATACACATCGGTGAGCTTAACCTCGATCTGTGCATCTATCTTGCTCGAGTGTGCCGATAGCCAAGCTGTCTGAGCCTCTAGTAGGTTACTGGTGGGGATCATCCCCTCTTGGAAGCCGATGTTGGCATAGCGTAGGTTCTCCTCTGCCCGCTCCATATTCTTCAGGGCTAGCACAAGGCGCTTATTGGCCTCCTTGACCTTGGATGCCGATTGAGACACTTGTAGCTCTATCTTATCTCGAGCGTCCGAGAGGCGTAGGTCTGCGATGCGTGCCTCAGCCTTGGCGGCTCTCACCTTATAGTAGCCTTGTCCCCAGTGCCAGAGTGGTACTTTGAGCATCACGCCTACGTTCCACATCCCGTCGAACTTATTTTGGAAGCCATTGTACACCGACGGATTGCTGACGATGTAGTTCCCGACTAGGGCGAGTGATGGGAGGTGCTCCGAGCGTGCTACATTCACTTTCTGTTTGTATATCTGTGTCGCCAGATTTAGGCTCTTGAGCTCTGACCTATTGGCTAGTGCCGTCTCTACGCTGACCTTGGTGTCGAAGCTAGCGAGGCGGATGTCCTCCATATCCTCGTCTGCTAGACGTATAGGGCTATCTAGGCTGATGCCACAGATCTGGCAGAGTAGCATACGCGATAGGCTAAGGCCATCCTCGACCTTGGCTAGATTCATTTCGGCTTCATTGACTTTGACCTTGACCGAGAGCAAGTCTGCCTTGGTCGCCACACCCTCCGCCACTAGGTGCGTTACGTCCTGCTCTAGCTTCAGCAGTAGCTTGTAGTAGTCTTCTGCGAGCTTTTTCTTGTTGGCTAGAGACACCACTTGCCAGTAGGCTTGATCGGTACTTAGGATAACCTCTGCCATACCGGTTTTTTGCTGTTCATGGGCAAGCGCCTCGGCATAGCGTGTGATTTTGTTGTACGCGCGTATTTTGCCCCCCATATATATAGGTTGCGTCAGAGTGAGCACACCAGCGTAGATATTGCGCGTGTCGGTGCGTGAGCCCTCGACGATGGAGGCACCGATCTGATTGAGCTCTGGGGCTAATGTCCCTGCTATGATTTGTTGAGCTGGCCCTAGCAGAGGTATCAGCTCGGGGTGTTTCATTAGGATACCCTTTAGTTTAGGGTCGTTGGCCATTTGCCCAAGCTTACCAGCGAAAGTTGTCCCAAGGTTGGAGAGATTGTATCTCTGCTCATCACTGAGTAGCACCGTCTCCTTTTGATTGTGGATGTACGAACCAGTGGCCGTGAGACTCGGAAGGTAGTTGGTGAATGCAGCTTTGCGCTCATTGCGTGCGGCCTCGATTTTCTCTTTGGCAATGCTCAACTCCTTATTATGCTCAAGGGCCAATTTTCGGCAACTATCGGTGGTTAATGCCTGCTGTGCATAGCCTATCGAAGCTGTACATAGCCCAATCCCTAGGGCAATGATACTTCTTTTCATACGTTCAGTATTTGTTTGTTTTTTCTGTTCTGCGGACTCTTATGTCCTTAATACAAAAGCAAGCGCAGGTTGTCATCAAGACGACCTGCACACGTGTGCAAAGTTAGATGCTTTTTACGGAATAAAAAACTTTTTCCTACTTATACGCACTTATTGCCTCAAATGGCAAAGATTAAACCATTTGCCCGAGCTAATGGAGCGTTCAAGAATATCTGATAAGCGATTATTCTTGTCGCCCCCAAGATTTATATTTTAGACCAAATTTCAGAATGTTGATGAGAGAAATGCTTTGAAAAGGGGCGAAAAGTAGCAGACCGCGTATTTGCCCCCTAGGAGGCTCTACAGCGCGTTTGCCCTCGTTTGGGCACTTAGTTCCCAGCCGAGCGAAAACGACCCCTTAAAACGCCTGCTTTATATAATACTAATAATCAGATTGATAAAGTTATTCTTAGACCAATTTCATCTGTAAGAGGCAATTATTTCAGAATTTCTCTGCACTAATCTTTTTGGATCTGTATACACATCAAGTTGAATTAGTCCTACAATCCGAAAAAACTCTCATAGATTTTCCTCGAAGGAGAATCAATCGCCTCAAATTGCCCTCCCGTTTGCTCGAATTTCAGCCCAATTCCTTTACATCCTTTTACTAAAAACGCGAAAAATAGATTTCTAGAATCATTGGATTTTCAACACTGCACGTAACGTTGCTACAGGACGGAACTAGCCAATCGAAAGGCGACTATTTTTAGTTTGTGCTGCGTCGTCGCCCCTCGGGCGGAACGAATCCACAGGGCAAGTGATTTTCAACGCTACACGTAGCGTTGCTACATTTAATATCCTGAGAGATAGAATGACGACAGAGGATGATAGTCTGATTCCTGTCTTGTCTTGAAAACAATCTAAGTAGATGATTTCTAACAACTAATTATTTCGATGCGGTTGCTTCGCCTAGGGATATATAGGTGAATGAATCTCCAATAAAAAAGCTAACTTTGCTTGTATCAATTGAATTTACCTCTTAGACCAAGGGGTGTAAACCTAA
>JAUMYV010000050.1 GCA_030528445.1 Porphyromonadaceae bacterium
TGGGAGTTTCGATTCTTGTCTAGAGATCAGAATTTTCGATTTCAATTTGATACATGTTTCTATGAATTCAAAAAAGAATTCAACGAGTATGTGTCACGAATAGATGACGAAGAGCTTCAAGCTAAAGTCGACAAAATCCATGTATTATATAGTCAAATTACAAGCCTCATTGATCAAGTTGATTTTATAGAAGTTAGCATTATACCTCAAGATCGATTGACTAATCTATTAGATGGAATCCGAGACGAGATAAGCACTCTGATAAATAAACTTTATGAATATGGGGCAAGAAAATCAAATCACGCAGAGGTGACATTTAGTATTCCTTCTTTATCCAAGTACGATTTTGAGATTGACAAATTGAGGAAACTGACAGAATCGATTCGTAAATTTAGAAGGTTTATCAGCGGCCCATCTGTTAGCTTATCAAATAACCCTATTCTTGTTTTGACCGGAGAGGCTGGTGTAGGTAAATCTCATTTACTAGCTGATATAGCATGTAATAGGGCAAAACAAGGGGCGTATACACTGTTACTCCTAGGCCAGCAATTTGCTACAACAGAAGATCCTTGGACTCAAATAAAAAAATTTCTACAGCTCCAGTGCGATAGAGATACTTTTCTGGGAGCACTTAATGCTAAGGCAGAAGCATCTAGAGCAAGAGTTCTCATATTCATAGATGCGATCAATGAAGGGCAGGGCAAAAATATTTGGAAAGATCATATCCTAGGCTTCATTACTGCTCTCAAGAGATTCCCTAATGTTGGACTCGTTTTGAGTTTGAGAACATCCTACGAACAACTCCTCGTTCCCAATACAGATTACTTGGGGGTAACTAAAATCATGCACTCTGGCTTCTCTGGATATGAGTACAATGCTTCTAAACTATTTTTTGACCACTATCAGATTAAACAGCCAAGTATACCTCTACTTCATCCAGAGTTCTCAAATCCATTGTTTCTCAAATTATTCTGTCAAGGGCTATTTAAAAAGGGTCTTAACGAAATTCCGATCGGTTATGAGGGAATTAGCAATATTCTAAACTTCTATTTAGATGTTGTAAATGAGAAAATATCTGACAAATACAATTATCCACGAAAACTTTCTTTAGCTCATAAGGTACTGAGAAGAATAGCAGAAAGGATTGCAGAGACGAACAACTCGTATCTAAGTTATGAAGATGCTTTCAGTTTTATTGAAAATCTTGAGGTGTCAAGAAGCATTTTAGATAAAGCTCAATTTTTCCAAGATCTGATTTCGGAGGGTCTATTGACTGAAAATCTTTATTGGGATAAAGGAGGTAGTCCTATTGAGGGCATATACATAGCTTATGAGCGATTCAGTGATCATTTAGTAGCCTCATACTTGTTAGAAAAATATTTAGATCAAGAAAATCCCAAGAAAACATTCTCGGATAAGGGTAATAAGCTCGGAGGTGTACTATCGGATTGGGATAGTGCTGAGTACAACAAAGGTCTAATTGAAGCTTTGTCTATACAATTGCCTGAGAAAATCAGCCTAGAACTGTATGAAGTAGCTGAGCATGCGAAGACATTCGAATCCGTTATTTTGGGTTTTATTGAAAGCATTATTTGGAGACGGAAGGAGACTCTTAGTTGTAAGCAAATGAGCTACATTGATGCGATGATAAGGGGCACACAGTATGAGAGCGACTTTATAGATAAAATTCTACTAGTTGCATCTAGTCCTGGACACTACTTTAATGGCGATTTCTTGCATAATGTTCTTACTCCTCTTACTATGGCAGATCGTGACGCTTGGTGGACACAACTAATTCATAATATGTACCCAGGTGATTCAGATACTCCTACGACGCTTCGGCGCATTATAGACTGGGCTTGGATTGACGATATTAGAAAGAGTTTATCAGATGAGGCTGCTAGGCTGATGGGGCAATCAATGATGTGGTTTTTAGCAAGCTGTAATAGAATGCTACGCGATGCTACAACTAAAGCTCTAATCTGTTTGCTCCAAGAGAGGGTACATATATTGATAAATCTTATGGAGAATTTCAAAGATGTAAACGATCCCTACGTTCTCCAACGGATTTATGCAGTTGCCTATGGTTGTGCCGTGCGAACAAGTGATACAGAGTTGCTAAAGTCATTGGGTGAGTTAGTATTTGAATTGATATTTAACACCGAAGAGGTTGTACCAGATATTCTATTGCGAGACTATGCTAGAGGAATAATTGAATATGCAGTTTTTAGAGGGCATAGATTTGAGTTAGATTTGGCTCAAATTCGGCCACCATTCAAAAGTGACCTTCCGAAATCATTCCCATCAAATGAGGAAATTGATTTATTGAAAATAGACGATCGTAGTAGCTTAACACAATATCTCATAGGATTTGATTATATTCAGAAGTCGATGGTTACAGAGTACGGTCGAGGAAGGTGTGCTTATGGTGATTTTGGTAGATATGTTTTTGAAAGAGCCTTATCTTATTGGAATGTAAATGTAGATGGGTTAAGCAATCTAGCTGTCCAATGGATTATTAAGAAATATGGCTATGATGTACAGAAGCATGGATGTTTTGATCAAAGTATTAGCTATATGGGACGACATAGCCACTGTGTAGAAAGGATTGGCAAGAAATACCAATGGATTGCTTTTCATGAGTTGCTAGCGAGAGTTTCTGACAATTACACCTTTTCCTATAATCAATATGGTCATAATCTAAACCCTCGATATAATGGGCCTTGGGAGCCATTTGTTAGAGATATTGACCCAACTATAACACTTCGCAGAAATGAGAGGAAAAAAGCTGCGAAGAACTGGTTCTCTCCTCTATCTTATTCAAATTCAAACTGGGAGCATTCAAATAGAGATTGGATACGTCAGACAGATGATCTATTAAATCCAGTGGACCAAGTCTTAGTTGTTGATGAAGACGGAGTAGAGTGGCTTGTCCTTGAAATATATCTAGAGTGGACAGAACCTGATCCTTTAATAAGTCAAGATGATGACAGACCTAAGAAAAGGCTTGTTTATGATTTAAGTAGTCATATCGTCCACAAAGAAGATTTTCCTAGGATACTTGATTACTTGAGTAGCTCTAGCCTGCTGGGATGTGGACTGTCTGAAAGCAAGACTCGATACCAAATGTTTAGTCGAGAGTACTATTGGTCAGCAGCTAGTCAAACTTTTAGCTCAAAATATTATGGTGATAAGGAATGGGATGATCTATATGAAAACAGAAGCGGCAAGCATGTCTGCCAAGTAGCCCTAACAGCTATTCGATATGCTTGGGAATCAGAGTATGACTACTCCAAGAATGAAACTATCAGCTTCTACAAGCCGACAGAACTAGTTTTTCGGTTGCTCAATTTGCAGTATACAGATATTGAGGGTGCGTTTTCTAATGAGTCAGGAGAGATCATTTGCTTTGATCCCAGCGTTACGTATAACACACCCAAGTGTCTGTTGGTTCGGAAGAGAGAGTTGCTAGAAGCATTAGAAGCTAATAACCTAGATATTATCTGGAATATTCTAGGAGAAAAGCAAGCCATAGGATTGTCTATCAAGCCTCAGCAATGGTTCGGACGGCTCAATGTTTCGAGCATCGTTTATTTTGAACGGGGAAATCTAGAAAGCACCACCTGTTATGAGGAAGAATCAAATGATTAAATTCATGAAAACACCAAGATATCAAGTTGATTTTTAGATAAATGATTTAATTATGTACAAGTCTGTATTTCATATTTCGGGGATGGATTGTCCCTGCGAGGAACGTCTAATCCGCATGAAGCTCGAGGGGCATAGCGCTATCAAGCGACTAGAGTTCGATTTGGAGCGGCGTCTCCTCTCGGTCTTTCATACGGATGCTGAGAGCTCCTTCGAGGCAGAGCTATATGCCCTTGATTTAGGGGCTAAGCTCCTTGAGCGAACGAAGCTAGAGCAATATGCCGAGTCGCTAGATCATCACGCTCGTGAGCAGCGCCGAGTATTATGGATTGTGCTTGCGATCAATCTGTTTCTATTTCTTGTAGAGATGGCTTTTGGATTAGTCTCCGACTCTATGGGACTTGTGGCCGACAGTCTAGATATGCTTGCCGATGCTCTGGTCTATGGTATGAGCTTGATGGCAGTAGGCGCCTCGATATTGCGCAAGAAGCGAGTAGCCCTGCTGAGTGGCTATCTGCAGATGGGGCTAGCTATGCTTGGGTTGATTGAGGTGTTTAGACGTTTCCTTGGCTTAGAGGTAATGCCAGAGTTTGAGAGTATGATTGGTATTAGTCTACTAGCCCTCCTTGGTAATGCGAGTTGCCTGTGGCTACTACAGAGGACTCAAGACCAAGAGGCTCATATTAGGGCTAGCGTTATCTTCTCGGCGAATGATGTGGTCGTCAATATCGGGGTGATCGTTGCGGGTTTATTAGTTTGGTGGTGGCAGAGCAATATCCCCGATTTGCTGATAGGCTTGGTCGTCTTCGTCGTCGTGATACGTGGGGCAGTGCGCATCCTTAGATTAGCACGATGATATTTTGCCGCGTACAGTCCGTTGCTTGGCTGGTGTAGCAATTCAGATTTTCTACATTAGATGGGCGCTTGGGAGGCTAGAGCAGATCAAAAGGCTTATCTTTGCGCGCAAATCGTTTTGTCTGTCATGAAACAATTTGACTATATCGTAGTAGGGGGAGGTCTAGCTGGGTTGTACTCGGCTCTGCGCCTGTCCCATTATGGGCAAGTGGCTCTAGTGGTTAAGTCTACTCTGCAGCAGAGCAACTCCTACTATGCACAGGGGGGCATCGCCGCCGTGACCGAAGAAGCGGATTCTCCGCAAGCACACTATCAGGATACCATAGAGGCAGGGCGAGGACTCTGCCTCCCCAGTGCGGTGCATATACTCACCGAGGAAGCGCCCAAACGCATAGAGGAACTTATTGCTCTCGGTATGAATTTCGACCTAGAGGATGGGCATCTCGCACTTGGTTTAGAGGGAGGACATCACCATAAACGTATCTTGCACGCAGGAGGCGACGCCACGGGGCGTTTGATGACAACCTTCATGATTGGTCAGGTCTGCTCTAGCCCCAATATCCATATATTCGATAGCCATACGCTTGTTGCCCTCATTCATTCTGGTGAGGTATGCTACGGCATCACCGCCTACGATAGTACACACCACCAAGTAGAGTCTTTCTATGCCTCTGCTACCATTCTCGCTACAGGAGGCGCTTCGGCCCTCTATCAGCTCTCTACCAATCCGCCAGCTACCCTCGGGGATGGGCTAGCGGTAGCTTTAGAGTCTGGTGTGCGCTTGATGGATCTGGAGTTTGTGCAGTTTCATCCTACCGCACTATATCTGCCGGGGCAAGCCTCCTTCTTGATTAGTGAGGCTGTGCGTGGAGAGGGGGCACACCTACTAAACCGCTCTGGTGAGCGATTTATGGTTGGGAAGCATCCTCTAGCGGAGCTTGCGCCTAGAGACCTCGTCGCTCGATCTATTTTTGAGCAGATGCAGGCTGACCAAGCTAGCTACGTTACCCTATCTCTAGAGCATCTAGATGCCCAGCATATAGAGCATCGCTTCCCTTCTATCACGGCTCGTTGCCGAGAGCATGGCCTAGAGCTGACGCGAAGTATACCTGTAGCTCCCGCAGCCCACTATACGGTAGGGGGGATCTATACAGATCTCAATGGTGCCACTAGCCTAGAGCGACTCTATGCCGTGGGTGAGGTAGCCTCGACTGGGGTTATGGGTGCTAATCGACTAGCCTCTAACTCTCTGATAGAGTGTCTGGTGTTTGGGTATAGAGCGGTAGAGCACATCGTCGAGCAAGCAGGGCAAAGGCCTATGAGCAGTACAGAGCAAGCTGACCTAGTAGCCCCTGTCTCACTTGGCTCTCGTGAGGAAGAAGAGCTCTGGAGCAGAACCTATGGCGAGGCGATTATGAGTGGGCTAGGTTTGGTACTTAGTCGCTACGTCGGCATTGTGCGCGACCGCTCGTCTCTACAGAGTGCTATACGGGCTATCGAGGAGCTACAAGCTCGGTGCGAGGAGGCAGCTTCGCAACTTCTACAGGCCAAATTGGTCTATCGTCGCTGTGCATTAGCTCTGTGTATTGCTCAGGCAGCTCTCTCTAGAGAGGAGTCGCGCGGTGGGCACTACCGCAGTGACTTCCCCGAATTGGCTCAGAGAGCCTATCGCACATCAATCATTAAGGACACAATAGAAAAAGAATTACTCAGATGAATCAACTACATACACAGCAGATGATCGACACCCTTATAGAGTTAGCCCTCGAGGAGGATATGGCTCAAGGCGATGTGACGACCGAGGCTATATTCCCCGACCGTCGGATGGCTAAGGCGCGTATCCACGCCAAGGAAGATGGTGTGATCTCGGGGCTAGACGTGGCACGTCGCGTCCTAGAGCGAGTAGGGGATTGCCGATTTAGCCCACTGGTAGAGGATGGAGCTTTTGTCTCTAAGGGAACGATCGTCTTAGAGCTAGAGGGAGACTACCAGACTCTGCTCAAGGCCGAGCGTACGATGCTCAACTTCATGCAGCGTATGAGTGGAATTGCCACACTTACTCGCCGCTTCGTACAGGCCGTGGGAGATTGCAAAACCAAAATACTGGACACGCGCAAGACCCTGCCTGGTTTTCGTCTTCTGGACAAACAGGCAGTCCGCCACGGAGGTGGTACGAATCACCGTATGGGGCTGTACGATATGGTGATGCTCAAGGATAACCACATTAAGGCTGTAGGGAGTATCACTGAGGCTGTGCGCATGGTACGCACGCGCGTCCCTATATCTATCAAAATCGAAGTAGAGACGACCAATCTGGCAGAAGTAGAGGAAGCCCTTGGTGCAGGGGCTGACATCATCATGCTAGATAATATGAGCAATGAGATGACTGCCGAGGCCGTCTCCATGATCGCAGGACGAGCCAAAGTTGAGGCCTCTGGCAATATGAGCCTCGAGCGTGTGGCTGAGGTGGCTGCCCTTGGGGTAGACTACATTAGCGTGGGAGCTCTGACGCATTCGGTCAAAGCACTTGATTTGAGTATGAACTTCATAGACAATTAAAAGCAGAACGAACCATCGTTCATTACCCAACACGATACTTATGCACGACAACTACCAAACACTCTACGAGGAGATTGAGCAACTAAAACAAGAGCGCAACGCAGTAATTCTCTCTCATTACTATGCTCGCCCCGAGGTACAGGCAGCAGCCGATTTTCTAGGTGATTCGCTAGCTCTCTCTCAGCAAGCTGGCACTACCGAAGCTGAGGTTATTGTCTTCTGTGGTGTTCATTTTATGGCAGAGACTGCTGCTATTATTTCACCCGATAAGACTGTTTTGATACCAGCCGAGCATGCTGGCTGTACACTGGCCGAGAGCGTGACTGCCGAAGAACTTGCCGCATGGCGCAGAGAACACCCCAATGGGCTAGTGGTTAGCTATGTCAATACCTCTGCTGCAGTCAAGGCCGAGACCGACTACTGCGTGACCTCGTCCAATGCCCTCAAGGTTGTAGCTTCGTTGACTACGGATGTGCCCATCCTATTTGGCCCAGACAAGAATCTAGGTGCCTATATTATGAAGAAAACAGGCCGAGAGATGGAGCTCTGGCAGGGAGACTGCTATGTGCATCGCCACATCACTCTCGATTTGGTCAAGGAGTTTCTAGAGCGTTATCCCGAGTCGGACTTGCTCATTCACCCCGAGTCGGTGGCTGCGATGGACGAGTATGTGCTCCAGCATCCTCGATGCTTTATCGGTTCGACTAGTCTAATCCTAGAGCATCCAGCACGTTCGCAGCGTAAGAGCTTCGTGATTGCTACGGAGCAGGGGATCTTGGCTGAGCTCGCCAAGCGCTATCCAGATCTAGAGTTTATCCCTATTATTACCGAGCAATACTGCGAGTATATGAAGCAAACTACACTAGAGGGGCTTAGGGATGCCCTCAAGTATATGCAGTATCGGGTGACGGTGCCAGAGAACATTCGCCAGAGAGCTCTGCTCCCCATAGAGCGTATGCTTGCCGTGCACTAATGGGTATTTGGCAGTTCTGCCAAAAAGTAGGAACTTCGCAGAGTAAATGGCTCTGTGCAACCAACATTTCGACAATATGAATCATAAACAAATCTGTAGCTTAGTGATGGCTGCATTCCTTAGTACCAGTGGGGTAGCCGAGGCGCAGACAGCCCCTCTTCGTACGATGACCCTCTCTGAGTACACCGCAGGTAGCCCTCAGTATATTCATCCAGATCAGCTCTCTGCTCTGCAGTGGTTCGGGAGCGATTATATCTTCGCGCGCAAAGGCGAATTGGTCGCCATAGACCTAAGAGGTGGGGAGCGTACACTGCTCTCGCTCGATGAACTGCGTGGCTTGCTACCAGAGAGCGAAGACCTCAAAAAGGCCAAGCACTTCCCTCGCTTTAGCGTTGTCTCTCTCGGTAAGCCTCTTCTTCGCCTCAAGTCGGGCAAGAGCGAGTATCTGATAGATCCTGCCTCTAAGCGGATTGAGCGCTCTTGGGCTGTGGTAGATGATGTTCAGGCAAGTAGGGTTAATCCCCAGTATTCGCATATCGCAGAGGTGCGCGCGCACAATCTTGTGATTCGCAGCTTGCGTACCCGTGAGGCTGATCGCGTCTTGACTCAGGATGGATCCGAGCAGATCGTTTATGGGCAGAGTGTACATCAGAATGAATTTGGCATTACAGGAGGGCTATTTTGGAGTCCAGATGGTCGCAAGCTCGCTTTCTACCGAATGGATCAGAGCATGGTAGAGCCTTATCCTATCCTGCATATCAACGCACGTCGCCCCTATAGGCGCGATCAGTATTACCCCATGGCTGGTACGACTAGCCATCAGGTTACCCTCGGTATCTACGACCTATCGACTGGGCAGACCGTGTACCTACAGACGGGTGAGCCTAGAGATAAGTATCTGACGAATATCGCATGGAGTCCAGACAGCAAAGAGATCTATCTAGCAGAGCTTAACCGAGCTCAAACGCAATATCAGCTCAAGGCTTTCTCTCCCAATACGGGTAAGGAGCTCAGGACGCTTTTCACAGAGAGCCACGAGGTCTATGCCGAGCCGCTTAACGCCGCACAGTTTGTCCCCGGTAAGCCCGACCAGTTTGTTTGGCAGAGCCGCCGCGACGGATTCAACCACTTGTATCTCTATCACACATCGGGTAAGCTACTCGGTCAGCTAACTAAGGGAGCTTGGGAGGTAACATCTTTCGTTGGCTTCGCTCCCGATGGCAAGAGTCTCTACTATCTATCGACAGAGGTTAGCCCTCTGGATAGACACCTCTACAGGGTGCGCCTCTCAGGAGGAACGCCCCTATTGCTGACGCCCGAGCGAGGCTTCCATACAGCTCGCTTCTCCCCCGATGGCAAATACTTCCTAGATACCTATTCCTCTACGGAGGTCGCAGGGCGTAGCGTGCTTCGCTCCGCAGTGGGTAAGGAGCTTAAAGTGGTTCATAATGCCAAGAACCCAGACGAGGGCTTTGCTACACCCAGCGTAGAGCTTGGTACGATCAAGGCAGCCGACAACCAAACGGATCTGCACTACCGCCTCATCAAGCCTTACAACTTCGACTCGAAGAAGAAATACCCAACTATCATATACGTATATAATGGCCCTCATGCCCAGCTCGTGCAGAATCGTCATCGTGCTGCCGCACGTGGTTGGGAACTGAATATGGCCAATTTGGGTTATATTATTTTCACGGTAGATGGTCGTGGATCGGCCTACCGAGGCGCCGCTTTCGAGCAGGTGATTCATCGCCAGTTGGGCAAGAACGAGATGGCAGACCAGATGCGAGGGGTAGACTTCCTCAAGTCTCATGCGTGGGTAGATGCTAGCCGTATCGGTGTGTATGGCTGGAGCTACGGCGGATTTATGACCACTAATCTGATGCTTACTCACCCCGAGACCTTCAAGGTCGGGGTAGCGGGTGGACCTGTCATCGATTGGTCTCGCTACGAAATCATGTATGGCGAGCGATATATGGATACTCCAGAGGAGAACCCCGAGGGCTATGCTGCAGCCAACTTAGCTCAGCGTGCGGGAGACCTCAAGGGGCGTCTGATGCTCATTCATGGTACGGTAGACCCTGTCGTGATCTGGCAGCATAGTCTGCTTTTCGTAGAGGCTGCCGTCAAAGCTGGAGTTCATCCCGACTACATGGTCTATCCCGAGCACGAGCATAATGTAATCGGGCCAGACCGCGTACATCTAAATCAAATTATTACTAGATATTTCCAAGATCATTTATGAATATTCTCCTTCTAGGGTCGGGTGGCCGAGAGCATGCCTTGGCGTGGCGGATTGCGCAGAGTACGCAGTGCGGTCGACTATTTATTGCCCCCGGTAACCCCGGCATGGTTGAGGTGGGTACTTGTTGCCCAGAGATCAAGGTCAACGACTTTGCAGCCATTGAGGCTTTGGTACGCCGAGAGCAAATTGAGCTACTTGTCGTAGGCCCCGAGGATCCGTTGGTTAATGGCATTGTGGACCACTTTAGGGCTACTGAGGATCTCAAGGATTTGCCTATTGTCGGCCCCGATGCGTCGGGAGCTCGCCTGGAGGGTAGCAAGGACTTCAGCAAAGCCTTTATGCAGCGCCACAATATCCCTACGGCTGCTTACCGAAGCTTTCGTGCAGGGCAGATGGACGAGGCAATAGCTTTTCTGCACACCTTGCGAGCGCCCTATGTGCTCAAGGCCGATGGGCTCGCCGCTGGCAAGGGCGTCATCATAGCCGAGACACTCGCCGAGGCGGAGAGTGAGCTTAGGGAGATGCTGGCTGGTCGCTTCGGTGCTGCTAGCGCTTGTGTCGTGCTCGAGGAGTTTCTCTCTGGGATAGAGTGCTCTGTTTTCGTTGCTTCCGACGGCAAGGACTATCGTATCCTTCCCGTAGCCAAGGACTATAAACGCATTGGCGAGGGAGATACAGGCCTCAATACGGGAGGCATGGGTTCGGTTTCTCCAGTAGCCTTTGCCGATGAAGCCTTTATGGCGAAGGTCGAGGAGCGTGTCGTACGCCGTACGCTTGCTGGTCTCAGAGCCGAAGGGATTGACTATCGTGGCTTTATCTTTGTCGGTCTGATGAATGTAGCAGGAGAGCCCTACGTGATCGAGTACAACTGTCGTATGGGTGACCCCGAGACCGAGAGCGTGATGCTACGTCTCTCTGGCGACTTCGTAGAGCTATTGATGCGTATGGCTACAGCCTCACTAGGAGATTATCAGATTCAGATTGACCCGAGAGCAGCTGCTACGGTGGTACTGGTCTCTCGTGGCTATCCAGGAGATTATGACAGAGGCTTCGAGATCGCTCTACCATCGACCGATGCCGAGCGGATTATTTTCCATGCAGGTACTACGACTTCGCCCGATGGCAAGCTCGTCACGAATGGAGGGCGAGTCCTCACGGCTAGCTGCTATGGCGATAGCATCGAGCAGGCTCTAGAGCGTTGCTATGCTTTGGCCGATTCGGTTGCTTTCGAGGGCAAGACGCTTCGCCGAGATATCGGGGCGGATTTGCTTAGGCTTATGTAATAACCCAATTAAAATACTTGGATATTGAAACGAATTTCTGAATGGTTGCTCAAGAGGCTTGGCTGGAAAATCCTACCTTTGCCTGCCGAGCGTCCAGAGAGTAGCATCATTTGCGTAGCTCCACATACGAGCAATACCGATTTTTTCCTCGGTAAGCTCTACTATTGGTCTGTGGGTAGTCGATCTGGCTTCTTGATGAAGAAGGATTGGTTCTTCTTCCCATTCGGCTCAATCCTGCGTGCTATGGGAGGTGTGCCTGTCGATCGCTCTCGCAAAGAGGACACGGTGGGCAAACTAGCTAGTTACCTGCGCAAGCATAGAGATCTGCACATCGCCATTACTCCCGAGGGTACGCGTAAGCTTAGGGAGAAGTGGCACAGTGGATTCTATCACATCGCAGTCGCAGCAGGCATACCAATCGAGCTGGCAGTGATCGACTACAAGCGTAGAGCACTCGGCATCTTCGAGGTTTTTCATCCTACGGGAGATTCGGAGGCTGACATCGCTTACATCAGAAGTCGCTATTCAAAAGAGCAGGCTAAGTATCCCGATCAATTCTATGAGCTCAAAGCCTAATCTGCGTGTAGCCCTCGTCCAGTGCGAGATCGCGAGCAACGATGTAGAGAAGAATCTGGCTTTCGTTCGCGAGACAGTATCCGCCCATGCTTCATCGGCGGATATGGTTATTTTCCCCGAAACCATCACGACGGGCTTTTCTTCGGATGCCTCGCAGTATGCCGATCAGTGGGAGTGTGGGCGCGTTTATCAGACGCTCAGACAGCTGGCTCAGGAGTATCAGACGGCTATCTGTGCGAGCTATTTGGTTCGTGACGGCGAGCTGAGAGCTAATCGCTTTGTGCTATTTGACGAGTTTGGCTCGGTGCAGTGGCAGGATAAAAGGCATTTATTCTCTTTCGGTGGTGAGCCCGATATGGTGTCTGCTACAGAGGAACGTCGCATCTTGACCTACAGAGGCTGGCGTATCTTACCGATTATTTGCTACGATTTACGCTTCCCCGTTTGGTGTCGCAACGTGCAGAATGAATATGATGTGCTCATCTGTCTGGCCAACTGGCCTAAGCCTCGCCGAGATGTCTGGTCTACGCTCCTCAAGGCGAGAGCAATGGAAAATTTGACTTACAGCATCGGAGTAAATCGGGTAGGGGTAGATGCTTCGGGACTTGTGTACACTGGCGACTCGGCTCTATTCGATTCGCGAGGGCGTTTGGTTACGGCTTGCGCCGAAGGGTGCAGTCAAGTTGCAGTGGCCGAGCTAGAGTATGCGCCGCTGGTGGAGCTAAGGCAGAAATTCCCCGTTTGGCAAGATGCAGATCCCTTTACACTACATTAGGAATGGACAAGGACAATGAAAAAAAGGGACTGATAGTCCTCTCGGGTGGCATGGATAGTGTCACCCTGCTTTACGATTATAAGGATCGAATCGCCCTAGGGCTTTCATTCGATTACGGCTCTAAGCACAATGCACGAGAGCTACCATACGCCCGCTGGCACTGCGAGCGTCTAGGCATCCCGCACATCACAATCCCACTTGGTTTCATGGGCGAGCATTTCCGTAGCTCTCTGCTCAAGTCTGGAGGCGACATCCCCAAGGGAAGCTACGATGCAGAGAATATCCAGAGTACCGTCGTGCCTTTTCGCAACGGGATCATGCTCTCCATAGCAGCTGGTCTAGCCGAGAGCCGCGGGCTTAACGAGATTTATATCGCCAATCATTTCGGCGATCATGCCCTCTATCCCGATTGCACCTCTAGCTTTATCCGTCCGATGATCGAGGCTATTGGCGCAGGAACGACCAATCGAGTTAGACTGATGGCTCCCTATACTGATATAACCAAGGCTGATATAGCGGCCATTGGCCGACGCTTAGCAATCGACTATAGCCAGACGTGGAGCTGCTACGAAGGCGGTGAGGTGCACTGTGGTGTGTGCTCGACTTGCCTCGAGCGCAGAGAAGCGATGAAGCAGGCTGGGATAGACGACCCCACGAGCTATCAAGGAACCAACACCATATAAGCTGTGGAGCGTCTAAGCTCGACTATAGAGCAAAGACCCTATCAGCCACATAAGCAGAATACAGAAAAGAAGTAGATGTCCTATCAAACTCATACTTTGCCTTCGGGCCTACGCATCATTCATAAGTACATAGACGCTCCCGTCTCGTATCTCGGCTTCGGGATCGGTGTGGGTACGCGTGACGAGTCGCATCTAGAGCACGGCATTGCGCACTTCATGGAGCACATGCTCTTTAAGGGGACGCCTAGGCGAAGCTCTATGGAGATCATAGAGCTGATTGAGGGTGTCGGCGGAGAGCTTAATGCCTACACGAGTAAGGAAGAAACGATGCTCTATGCTGTTTTTCCCAACGAATACGTAGAGCGAGCTCTAGAGCTACTCTGCGACATCGTGCAGAATAGCCACTTCCCAGACGAGGAGCTGCGGAAAGAACAGACTGTCGTGCTCGACGAAATCTCCTCCTATGAGGATAGCCCGAGCGATCTTATCTTCGATGAGTTTGAGAATATGCTCTTTCGTGGCCATGCATTAGGACACAATATTCTAGGCACAGAGAAGTCTGTATCTCGCTTTAATTCCGCTCGCCTCAAGCGTTTCTTCTCTCGATACTATCAGCCTAGCAATATGATCCTATTTAGCCAAGGAGCTATTGACTTTGCGCTACTGATCAGTCTTGCCTCGCAGTATCTAGGTGGGGCTAGTGAGGCGAAGTATTCATTCATCAAGCCTGATGCTTCAACCATATTTACACCCAACCCTGTTCGTCGACAGCTGCGTCGTAGAGATACGCACCAGAGGCATGTCCTCATCGGCGGGTATGCCTATCCCAGACACGATAGTCGTCGCCTTGCCGTCAGCGTGCTAGTCAACCTCCTTGGTGGTCCAAGCCTCAATTCTCGTCTCAATCTGGCTCTGCGTGAGCGCACGGGCTTCGTCTACCATGTGGAGTGTAGCTATACCGCCTATGCCGATACAGGGATGATCAGCATTTACTTCGGATGCGCTCCGGGGAATATGGAGCAAGCCATCGACCTCGTGGAGGAGGAGCTGAGGCGTCTGATTGCATCGCCTCTGACCGAGGAAGAGCTTGAGGCGACTAAACGCCAGCTCAAGGGACAGCTGATGGTCTCGCACGACAACCGAGAGACGACCTTCATGTCTATGGGGAAAAACTACCTGCATCACGGACGAGTGGACGACCTGCCAGAGCTCATTGGGAGGGTTGATGCCGTTTCGGCCGATCAGCTCCACGAGGTTGCTCGCGATCTTCTAGATCCAAGCAAACTGCATCGTCTGATTTATACTTAAACTTTTGTTCAGCACGTACCATGCCCTCCTGCTCCAATGATAGAAGCCGATGCATCATACGCGTCTCTCTACTGGGAACGGTATGCAATGCCTTACTCGCCCTCGCTAAGTTCTGGGCTGGGGTCTATGGCAATAGTACCGCCTTGGTGGCGGATGCTGTCAATTCGCTCTCGGATTTCATTACCGATATTATCTTGCTGGTATTCGTGAGAATCTCAGGGAAGCCACAGGATCATGATCATCGCTATGGGCATGGCAAGTACGAGACGCTTGCTACGGCGATTGTGGCTATCATGATGATTATCGCGGGTTCTCTACTCCTATTCGATAGTCTGGAGACGCTGTGGGGAATCTATCGAGGCGAAGTCCAGCTAGAGGCGCCAACTTATCTGACCCTTGCCATTGCTGTCGGTTCGCTCATCACCAAAGATTTACTCTGTCGCTATACCATTACCCAAGCCAAGGCTCTGGGTAGCTCGGTGCTGCATGCCAAGGCGCTAGATCATCGAGGCGACACCTATATGCTCATTGGTGTGGCACTCGGGATTTTGTGTGCTTTGCTCTTCGGCGCAGGCTGGGAGATTCTAGACCCTATTGCGGCAAGCGTCGTGAGCTTCTTCATCATGCGTATGGGGATCATGCTCATACTCCCTGCCTTCAACGAACTGATGGACGGTAGTCTCCCGATCAATATCATCAACGAGATCGAAGACCTTATCTTCGTCATCCCAGAGATTAGAGGTATTCGCAATCTGCATACCCGTAGCGTTGGTAGTCGCTACGCCATAGAGCTAGATGTTCTGCTAGATGGAGAGATGAGCGTCGCCCAAGCGCACGATATTACTGACCAAGTGGAGGCGACCCTGCGCAATCGCTATGGCTCGGCAACGCATGTCGTCGTGCATGTAGAGCCCTTTAGACGGAGCATTCATTAGAGTATTCAATTATTGTTTTTATAGTGATGAAGACGTGGATCGAACTCGAGGCAATGAAGTTCTATGCCTATCACGGAGTTTTTGAGCAGGAGAGACAGGTGGGCAATCATTTTGTCGTTTCGCTGAGGGTATGCGTGGATATTGCTCGTAGCTTACAGAGCGATGAGCTAGATGATACGATTAGCTATGCCGATCTGTATGCGTTGGTTGAGGCTGAGATGCGTCAGCCCTCTCGGCTTCTAGAGCATGTCGCAGGCCGCATACAGCGGCGTCTATTTGCTTATTCCGAGCGAATCCAGAGCATCTGCCTTAGGGTAATGAAGCTCAATCCTCCTTTTTCGGGCGATGTTCATTCGGCAAGTGTCGTCCTAGAGCTCGACCGCTCCGAGGCCTTCTAAGGCGCTAGACCCACACTTAACCCCAAAGTGACGTGTACTGAAAAAAGTTGACAGTTGGGCGGGATAGTTCTACAATTGGTTTACAGGTTCTTTCTATAATTCTACTTTAGGTTGACTTCCCTTACCCTTAGGTCTAATTTC
>JAUMYV010000051.1 GCA_030528445.1 Porphyromonadaceae bacterium
CATCTACAACGTAACCGATGGTGAGCTTGTGGCGTGCTTTGCCGAGCATGTTACGGAGGCGGTGGTACGTGCCATAGCTGATAAGCAGCCCGAGCGTATGCTCTTCCGTGATAGCTGTTTCGACGAGGATAAGATGAAAATCAACATTTTTGAGCAGCTCAAGCAAGCGCTCGACTGGGACGAAAAGCAAGCCCTAGACAATATCCGCGTCATCTAAAAACACCACAGAGCCGTATGAAACTCAAATTCAAGCATCAAGGCTTCCAAGCCGAGGCCGCACGCAATGTGGTGAGAGCGTTCCAAGGGCAGGCGTTTCACGATGGGCTAGTCTACGTCAAGGATCAAGGAACTCAGCAAGACGACAACAGGATCTTTATGGATGAAGGGGTTCAGGGCTTCGGCAATGCACCCCTATCGCTCCAGCGTAGCCACATCGCCGAGAATGTGCGCACCATACAGATAGAGCAAGGCCTCAAGCCCATCGATAGACTCGAGGGCGAGGGTATACACCTTACCGTGGAGATGGAGACAGGTACAGGCAAGACCTATACCTACATCAAAACGATGTACGAGCTCAACAAACACTATGGTTGGTCGAAATTCATTGTCGTGGTACCGAGTGTGGCCATTCGTGAGGGTGTGTACAAGAGCTTCACGACTATGGCAGACCACTTTGCCCGAGAATATCAGGGCAAGCGTATCGCCTGCTTTGTCTACAACTCCAAGCAGCTCAGCAAGATCGACACCTTCGCCGATACCAACAATCTGCATGTGATGATCATCAATATGCAGGCCTTCAATACCTCCTTCAACGAGGAGAAAAACAAGGAGGGTCGTACAGGCGATGCAGCAGCTCGTATCATCTTCGACAAGCGCGACGACTTCCGAAGCCGTCGCCCCATCGATGTACTGGCCAAGACCAACCCCATCATGATCATTGACGAACCTCAGACGGTATTGGGCAAGTCTGCCAGCAATGCCACTCGTGCAGGCTTGAAGCACTTCAATCCGCTCTTTACGCTGCTCTACTCTGCCACGCACCGTGAGGTCATGAATATGGTGTATCGCCTCGATGCCATCGATGCCTACAACAAAAAGCTCGTCAAGAAGATCGATGTCAAGGGCATCCGACAAGTGGGGAGCACTGCGACCAATGGCTACATCTACCTCAACGAGATTGTCGTGCAGAAGGGTAAGAACCCTCAAGCACGTTTGAGCTTCGACACTATAGGGCGCTCAGGGACAGTTCGCCAGACGACTCGATTGGTGGGCGAAGGCTTCGACCTCTATGAGCAGAGTGGGGAGATGGCAGAGTACAAGCAAAGCTTTATCGTCAGTGCGATAGACGGACAGGCAAGGACGGTGACTTTCCTCAACGGCTTGGTGCTACACGAGGGTGATGCTGTGGGCGAAGTGACGGAAGACCTCATGCGCCGTATGCAGATACGCGAAACGATCAAGAGCCACATCGAGCGTGAACGCCAGCTCTATCCCATGGGCATCAAGGTCTTGAGCCTATTCTTCATTGACCATGTAGAGAACTACCGCATCTATAAGAACGGCGAAACGAGCAATGGTAAGTTTGCCGAAATGTTTGAGCAGGAGTACGTCCGTATGGTCGAGGAGATGAAGCCCACATTTGCAGATGAGGCATATATGCATTACTTGTCTCTGTATCCTGTGAGCAAGGTGCACAATGGCTATTTCTCGCAAGACAAAAAGACGGGCAACTTCGTCAATCCCAAAACACTAAAGGAGGCGAGAGAGGGCAGTAATGACGAGAGTGCCTATGAGCTGATTATGAAGAATAAGGAGCGACTACTAAACTTCGACGAGCCTACCCGCTTTATCTTCTCACACTCGGCACTGAGAGAGGGTTGGGACAATCCGAACGTATTCCAGATATGCACCCTCAAGAATACAGACAATGAGATAGGTAAACGCCAAGAAGTGGGGCGTGGTATGCGCCTGTGTGTGAATCAGCATGGTGAACGCCAAGATGCCGATGTGCTAGGCAGTGGCGTGTTTGGGATTAACATCCTGACAGTCATTGCTAGCGAAAGCTACGAACAATTTGCCAAACAACTTCAACACGAGATCTCGGAGCTGGTCGGCAGTCGTCCCGTCGTCATTACACCCAATCTTTTTGTAGATTATGTTTACGAAACAGCTGAGGGTGCTAAAGTGAAAATCACGGTCGATGATGCACGCAAGATTTACAACAAGCTCATTCGACAAGACTATATTGACGATGATGGCCAACTTACGGCAATCTACCACGAAGCCAAGAAAAATGACACCCTTGATCTCGGAGAGGAGTTCAGCCCAATCCTATTGGGTATAATACGAACCTTAGACAGCGTATTCGATCCGCAGACAATCAAGATAGAGGACTCGCGCAAGCTCCAAGATGCGCGCTTCGACGAAGAGAAATTCAAGAAGTCCCAGTTCCAAGAGCTGTGGAAGCGTATCAACGTCAAGACCTACTATAAGGTAGACTTCGAAACCTCTGATCTCATCAACAAGGCTATTGATGCCCTCGACAAACGACGTCTTAGTGTCACAGAAATACGTATGGTGGTCGAAGAGGGTGCCATGGAGGAAATACGCGACAAGGAGCAGCTAGAGGCGGGCACGGCTATGGTGCAGAAGACGGCAAAAACCTACGCCATGCGAGAAATGGTAGGGGCGAGCGTGCGGTATGACCTCATAGGGCGCCTAGTGATGGAGACAGGTTTAACCCGCAAGACACTTGTATCGATCTTAAAAGGTATTCGTCCGACAACCTTCGTCCAATTTAAGATGAACCCCGAGGAGTTTATTCGTAAGACTGCCAACATCATCAACGATGAGAAGGCAATCGCTGTGGTACAAAAGATCTGCTACGAACGCACTAGCAATACCTACGATATGGCTATTTTTACAGAGAACTCCATCCGAGGCAAGATTGGCATCAATGCGATCGAGAGCACAAAGTCTTTGTACGACTTGGTCGTGGTAGATAGCGAAGGCGTAGAGAAGAAGTTTGCCGAGGCTCTAGAGACCCACGAGGAGGTTGTGGTTTACACCAAGCTGCCTCGAGGCTTTTACATCAACACGCCCATGGGGCATTACAACCCCGACTGGGCGATAGCTTTCAGCGAGGGCACAGTGAAGCATATCTATTTCATTGCCGAGACCAAGGGCAATGAGTGGCAGCGCTCTCAGCTCCGTGGCGTAGAAGATGCCAAGCTCGAGTGTGCTGCTCGTCACTTCGAGGCTATCAGCCAAAGTGGTAAGATTGTCTATGGCGTGGTGAAAGACTACCAAACGCTGTACGATAAGGTGATGAAAGATTGATGAGTATGATTGCAATGTAGGGCTGAGAGAAGGTTTTTATAGGTAGTTCTATTCCTCGATCAAGTAATAGAGTTTAGACGCTCCCTTTATCCGCTCTATCTCTGTATCCACAAGGCTTAGCACCTATTGCTTGACACGCTGATAGGTGGCTTCGATAGTCTTACCAAGATTGTCGAAGCCATCTTCATTTATGAATACAGCGATGATGGGTATAGGCTCGTAAGCTTTGGTTTCAGCTGATACCTTGGCTACATCGACGACAATCTCAGCGTGGAAGATTTTCTGCTCGATGCATCCCTCGGATCTACCTGCATCATCTAATTTACCCAAACAACAAAACGTTTACTAGACAGCAATAAATATAAATCTAGGGGTTCTCGAATGAGCTATCTAGAATCGCCATGAAGTTTTAGCCTTCTCGTTGAGTATTGTCCGGCATAATCACTAAATTTGTCGCTTGATTGTGTGGGGTAGTCTCCACTTGATTAAGACGATAGTTCATCACTAAAATACAGGTCAAATAAAACGGATAAATGGAACCTCTCAAGCATGAATGTGGGATTGCCCAGATTCGTCTGCGTAAGCCACTGAGCTACTATCAGCAGAAGTATGGTACATGGATGTATGGTCTCCATAAGCTCTACTTGCTTATGGAGAAGCAGCACAACCGAGGTCAAGACGGAGCTGGTCTAGCGGTAGTCAAACTCAACAGCAAACCCGGTGACGAATATCTATTCCGTGAGAGAGCACTTGGAGCCTCGGCTATCAAGGAGATTTTTGATGCTGTATATCACCAATTCAATGGCCTTACATCCGAGCAACTGGAGGATCTAGAGCTTGTGGAGGGTGAGCTCCCTTTCGCTGGAGAGTGCTACATGGGGCATCTACGCTATAGCACTACGGGTAAGAGTGGTCTGACCTTTGTGCATCCGATGACTAGACGTAGCAATTGGCGCGCCAAGTGTCTCTCGATTTGTGGCAACTTCAACCTAACCAACGTAGACGGCGTATTTGAGAACATCACCGCCGTAGGGCAACATCCTCGACACGTGTCGGATATGCATATCCTACTAGAGCAACTGGGGCATCGTCTCGATCGCGAGGTAGAGCGCCTATACAAGGCAGGTTATCAGCATGGCTTACGTGGCATGGACATCACACACTACATAGAAGATCGCATAGATCTCTCCAATATCCTCAAGGAGTGCTCCCCTCTGTGGGACGGTGGCTATGTGATGTGTGGCCTTACGGGTAGTGGCGAGAGCTATACGATGCGCGACCCTTGGGGGATTAGACCTGCTTTCTACTACATAGATGACGAGATCATAGTGGTGGCCTCCGAACGCCCCGTGATCCAGACCGTGATGAATGTTACCTTCGACAAGGTGACAGAGCTCCAGCCCGGTGAAGCGCTCTTCATTAATAAGGATGGCGAGCCACACCTCAAACAGATTGCAGAGCCTAAGCAATTTAAGCCATGCTCTTTTGAGCGCATTTATTTCTCTCGTGGTAGCGATAGGGATATCTATAAGGAGCGCAAAGCTCTCGGCTTCAACCTCACCGAGCCAATCCTCAAGGCCGTGGGCTACGACATAGATCATACCGTATTCTCTTTTATCCCTAATACTGCCGAGGCAGCCTACTATGGGATGCTAGAGGGGCTCAACGCTCACCTCAACGAAGAGAAGTTCGACGCCATCAAGGTTAATCCATCCATGAGCGATGAGGAGCTTAGGCGAATCCTAGCACGTAAGGTACGTAGCGAGAAGGTTGCGATTAAGGATATCAAGCTGCGCACCTTCATCTCCGAGGCCAAGAGCCGAAATGATTTGGCCACGCACGTGTACGACATTACCTATGGCACCGTAGAGCGTGGTGTAGATAATTTGGTCGTGATTGACGATAGTATCGTTCGTGGTACGACCCTAAGACAGAGTATCCTAAGCATTCTAGATCGACTGACGCCCAAGAAGATTGTTGTGGTGTCTAGCTGTCCGCAGGTACGCTACCCCGACTACTATGGGATTGATATGAGCAAGATGCGTGAGTTCATAGCGTTTCGTGCAGCTATTGCTCTCATCAAGGAGCGAGGGATGCAAGAGCTACTTGAGCAGCAGTATCAGAGGGCACTTGAGCTTAGCGACGAGGGCTGGAGTGTGGAGGTCGAGAATGTAGTTAAGGCAATCTACGCCCCCTTCAGTATTGAGGAGATTTCTGCTAAGATTGTAGACTTACTTCGCCCAGAAGATCTAGGTGCCGAGGTAGAGCTGGTTTATCCTAGCATTGAGGATCTACATAGGTCTATCCCCAACCATCCAGGGGATTGGTACTTCAGTGGCGACTATCCCACACCAGGAGGTAGCCACCTAGTCAACAAGGCCTTCATAGACTATATTGAGCAGGACTATCGCAAGTAGTCCGCA
Organism: Porphyromonadaceae bacterium; assembly: GCA_030528445.1. Lineage (GTDB taxonomy): Bacteria > Bacteroidota > Bacteroidia > Bacteroidales > Porphyromonadaceae > Porphyromonas. The sequence goes on from JAUMYV010000051.1 coordinate 5,763, forward strand.
TGCTATATCAGATATTATAAACATCAAAATACGAGAAGAAACAATGAAAAAGCCAACATTACTAGTGCTAGCCGCTGGCATGGGTAGCCGTTACGGAAGTTTGAAGCAGCTTGATGGTCTAGGTCCATCGGGAGAAACGATTATGGACTACTCAATCTACGATGCCATTCGTGCAGGATTTGGTAAGGTAGTCTTCATCATTCGTCGCTCTTTTGAGCAGGACTTCAGAGAGAAGATCTTATCCAAGTACGAAGGCAAGATAGCACTAGAGGTTGTTTCCCAAGGTATGGATAACCTGCCAGAGGGTTTCTCTGTCCCCGAGGGACGCGAGAAGCCATGGGGTACGAACCACGCTGTGATGATGGCCAAGAATGTGATTCATGAGCCCTTCGCAGTGATCAACGCCGACGACTTCTACGGACGTAGCGGTTTCGCTGTGCTAGCCGAGAAACTACGTAGCCTAAGCGATACGACTAATCAGTACTGTATGGTCGGCTACCGTGTGGGTAATACACTTAGTGAGAGTGGTAGCGTAGCACGTGGTGTCTGCGAAGTGGATGATCGTAATCTACTTACTGGTGTGGTAGAGCGTACGGCTATTGAGCGCAACGCAGCGGGCAAAATTGCCTTCACCGATGAGCATGGTCAGGAACAGACTCTAGACGAGAATACGCCTGTCTCCATGAATATGTGGGGCTTTACTCCCGACTATTTCGCACACTCAGATGCTATGTTTGGCGACTTCCTACGTGCCAACGAGGGCAACCTCAAGGCCGAGTTCTACATCCCACTAGTAGTCAATCAGCTTGTTAAGGATGGTACATCTACCTGTGAAGTGCTTGATACGCCAGACCAGTGGTTTGGGGTAACTTATGCAGCCGATCGCCAGGGGGTAGTTGCCAAGATCAAGGATCTAGTGGCTGCCGGGGAATACCCAGAGAAGCTATTCTAATCCAATACACATATTATGATCACAAAAAAATTAATCTCTGTGCTGTGTGCTATGGTCGTTGGCCTTGGCTCATGTACATCCAACAAAGAAGCCACTCAAGAGGAGGCTACCATGGTTCCCGCCATCGACTTCATGGCGATGGATACGACCATTCGTGCTCAAGATGACTTCTACCATCATGTCAATGGGAGTTGGATCAAAAATAATCCACTCAAGCCTGCCTATAGCCGCTATGGGACGTTCGATATCCTGCGCGACAGCTCTACGACCTACGTACATCGCATCGTAGAGGAATTGGCTGCGGCGCAGCCCAAGGCCGGTAGCAATGAGTATCGCATCGCTACGATCTATCGCCAAGCGATGGATAGTCTAGTACGCAATGAGCTCGGTGCTAAGCCTATCATGGAGGATCTGCGAGAGATAGAGGCAATCGCAGACAAAGCAGATCTGCTCACCTATGCCGCCAAGGAGGATCAAACCTATGGCGCTGGAGTTCTATTCGGTAGCTATGTTGCTGCAGACGACAAAAACAGCTCGATGAACATCCTACACCTCACGCAGGCTCGCCTCGGCCTAGGGACTAGAGATTACTACCTAGAGGATAGCGAGTCGATGAAGAAGATTCGTGAGGGCTATCTCACTTATCTAGAGCGTGTGGTCACACTGGCTGGTTACAAGGCAGAGGATGCCAAGCGTATGGCTACCAATGCCCTCAAGGTAGAGACCGAGCTAGCCCAGATGTGCTACTCAAATGTGGAGCTCCGCGACACGGAGCGTAACTACAATATGACCAATATCGCCGAGTTTGCAGCAGCCAATAAGGGCTTCGACTGGAAGGGTTACTTCGAGCAGCGTGGCCTAGCCGTAGAGACTGCCAACTTCGGTCAGCTCGATTTCTTCAAGAAGTTCGACAAGTGGTTTGCCGCTATGGATCTTGCTACTTTCAAGGACTATATGCTTTGTAGCCAAATCAATGGCAGTGCTTCTTCTCTGAGCGATGATTTTGCGCAGGCCAGCTTCGACTTCTTTGGTAAGCAACTTAGTGGTCGTAAGGAGATGCATCCACGCTGGAAGCGTAGCGTAGGTGTTGTAGAGTCTATGCTCGGCGAAGCTCTTGGTGAGGTCTATGTGAAGCGTCACTTTAGCCCTAAGGCCAAGGAACGTATGCTCACGCTTGTGGGCAATTTGCAGAAGGCTCTTGGCCAACGTGTACAGGCTCTAGAGTGGATGAGTGCAGAGACCAAGGCCAAGGCTCTAGAGAAGCTCAATAACTTCACGGTCAAGATCGGCTACCCCGACAAGTGGAAGGACTATAGCGGTTTGGAAATCAGTGAGAGCAATACTTACTATCAGAACCTAGTGAATGCCGTTAAATTTGCTCAGGCCGATAACCTCAAGGATCTAGGTAAGCCAGTAGATAAGACTAAGTGGCTGATGAATCCACAGGACGTGAACGCCTATTATATGCCTACGACCAATGAGATCTGCTTCCCCGCAGGTATCCTCCAGCCTCCGTTTTTCAATGTAGATGCGGACGATCCTGTCAACTATGGTGCTATTGGTGTAGTAATTGGTCACGAGATGATTCATGGCTTCGATGATCAGGGCTCTAACTTCGACAAGGATGGCAACATGATTAATTGGTGGACAGCCGAGGATAAGCAGAAGTTTGCCGAGTCTACACAGTGTCTAGCCACACAGTTTGCCAAGAATGAGGTTGCTCCTGATGTGATGGCCGATGGTCAGCTAACTCTTGGTGAGAACATCGCCGATCAGGGCGGTCTGACGGTGGCTTTCCTTGCTATGCAGCTCGCTGCTCAGGGCACCCCACAGCCCGAGAAGATAGATGGCCTTACACCCGAGCAGCGCTTCTTCGTTGCCTATGCTCGTCTATGGGGGCAGAATATCAGTCAGGAGGAAGTGCTTCGACTCACCAAGATTGACCCTCACAGCCTAGGCATCTTGCGCGTCAATCAGGCTCTCAAGAATATTGATGCCTTCTTCAAGGCCTTCGACATCAAGCCTGGCGATGCCATGTATTTAGCTCCCGAGGAGCGTATCGTCGTTTGGTAAACGGAACCGAATAAACGGCAACTCCCCCTAGTCAATCAAGCATTGGCTAGGGGGAGTTGCCGTTTGTGTCCTATTATTGAGACCATGATTTGTCGGATTTACCTTTCGTTATCTAGCACTATTATGGTATTCTCCCCCGGATTTTGTGTTACCTTTGCAGCCAAGAATTAATGAGATAAATGCAAGATATCAGAAACATTGCCATCATCGCCCACGTAGACCACGGTAAGACTACGATCGTGGATAAGATGCTCTTGGCAGGGAAACTTTTTAGAGACGACAAAGCCTCCGAGGTAGACACCTACCTAGACAATAATGACCTAGAGCGTGAGCGAGGCATTACGATTCTATCCAAGAATGTGAGCATCCGCTATCGCGATGTCAAGATCAATATCATCGACACCCCTGGGCACGCCGACTTCGGTGGCGAGGTAGAGCGTGTACTCAATCTAGCAGACGGCTGTCTGCTACTCGTGGACGCTTTCGAGGGACCGATGCCACAGACGCGCTTCGTCCTGCAGAAAGCGATTGAGATGGGGCTCAAACCCATTGTTGTAATCAACAAAGTCGATAAGCCCAACTGCCGCCCCAGTGAGGTGCAGGATATGGTTTTCGACCTGATGTTTAGCCTCGGAGCAAGCGAGGATCAGTTAGACTTCGAGACAATATACGGCTCAGCCAAACAGGGCTGGATGAGTAAGGACTTTAATCAGCCTACTCAAGATATCACCACACTGCTCGATACAATTCTTGAGCAAATCCCTCCACCCAAGCAGATTGACGGCCCTAGTCAGATGCTCATCACCTCGCTAGACTTCTCTAGCTATGTCGGGCGTATTGCCGTGGGGCGTGTTCATCGCGGCACATTCAGAGAGGGGCAGGACGTGATGCTCTGTAAGCGCGACGGCACGACTAGTAAGATGCGTATCAAGGAGGTAAACATCTTCGAGGGACTTGGTCGCACTAAGGTCAACTCGGTCTCCTCGGGAGATATCTGCGCTCTTGTTGGTATCGAGGGCTTCGAGATTGGCGAGACGATTACGGATGTTTCTTGTCCAGAGGCTCTAGAGACGATTGCAGTCGATGAGCCTACGATGAGTATGCTCTTCACGATTAACAACTCTCCTTTCTATGGCAAGGAGGGTAAGTTCGTGACCAGCAGGCATATCCACGATCGTCTCATGCGTGAGCTAGATAAGAATTTGGCGTTGCGCGTAGAGCCTGCCGATACTGCCGATAGCTGGCTTGTCTACGGACGCGGTGTCCTACATCTGTCCGTTCTTATTGAGACGATGCGTCGCGAGGGTTACGAGCTACAGGTGGGGCAACCACAGGTGATTATTCGTGAGATAGACGGTGTGAAGCACGAACCCATCGAACACCTTACGGTGAATCTCCCCGAGGAGAGCGCTAGCAAGATCATAGATATGGTAACGCGCCGCAAGGGAGAGATGACGATGATGGAGACCAAGGGCGATAGGACATTCTTGGAATTCAATATTCCCTCTCGTGGTATCATAGGCCTCAACAATGCAGTGCTGACGGCCTCTGCGGGTGAAGCCGTTATGGCTCACCGATTCCTTGAGTACCAGCCGTGGAAGGGCGACATTGATCGCCGCAATAACGGCTCAATCATAGCGCTAGAGACGGGTACAGCCTTTGCCTATGCGCTCAACAATCTGCAGAGTCGCGGACGATTCTTCATCTCGCCTCAAGAAGAGGTTTATGCGGGTCAAGTGATTGGGGAGCATAGCAAGGAGGGTGATTTGACCGTCAACGTGTGCAAGAGCAAGAAGCTAACCAATATGAGAGCCTCGGGAAGTGACGACAAGGTAGCCTTAGCTCCGCCAGTTGTCTTCAGCTTGGAAGATGCTCTTGAGTACATCAAGCCTGACGAGTATGTGGAGATTACGCCTCATTCGCAACGTATGCGTAAGATCGTCCTAGACGAAACGGAACGCAAACGACTCAATCGTTAGGTATTTCATCGCTTATCAAATCAATCGAACTATGTATAAAACAGAAGCTGTAGTCAGTAATCCTCTCAGAGATTTAGGCTACAGCTTCTGTCTTTTTGTTTAATCGTAAATAAGTAATTAATTGATTTTTTAATACTAATTTATCGTTATTTCCATGAAACGATTAGTCAAACACTTATTCTGGGGGCTAATGAGCTCCGCGGTTCTTGTGTTGCCTTTCAGTGCCTGTACACCTGAGAAGATCATTGAGCGTGTGGAGGTGCGTAAGGGGAGTGTTATTCATTCGGGACAAGGTGCCCCAGCCCCAAGCTTGGGAGAGGTTGGAGACTACTATATCGATCTACTAACCTCGGAGCTGTATGGAGCCAAAACTCCTTTAGGTTGGGGCAGGCCTATTAGTCTCAAGGGCATTGCTGGCCAGAAGGGAGATAAGGGTACTCCCGGTCTTGACGGTACTAATGGTAAGGACGGCGCCCCTGGCGCTAAGGGTGACAAGGGCGATCCCGGCCGCGATGGTAAAGATGGTACCAATGGTAAGGACGGTGCCCCTGGCGCTAAGGGCGACAAGGGCGATTCTGGCCGCGATGGTTCTCGTATCTATGGAGGACAAGGTGCTCCACAGGAAAATCTAGGTAAAGAGGGCGACTGGTATATCGACAAGCTGAATAAACGACTCTATGGTCCTAAGAGCGAGACAGGCTGGGGGAATGACTATATTGATCTATCATCGGGTGGCGGGCATCAGCCTAATCCTGATCCCGAAGAGCCAGATACGCCCCATACTCCTTCAACGCCCCCAACAAATGACGAGGACTTCCCTCTTAATGATGTTCTATACGAGCTACCTAAAGGAATTAAAGGAGATAATATCTATAACATCACATACAAGCTCGGGGATGGATCGGTAAACTATTCGATTGAGTACGATACTAAAATCCGCCATCCTCGTTGGGTCGCATTCACCTTTGATAAACACAACTCAGTCAAAGGAAAAGGTGTTAAGCGAAGTGGAAAATGGCTTTGGGATTCGACCAATATACCTCAATCATGGAATATAGATAAGGACTTTAGTACATGGTATCCTCATAAACAGAAGGACAAGAATAGTTATGACCGTGGTCACTTGGTCGCCTCTAATGACAGGCGTATGACTAAGGAAGCAGAGAAGCAAACTTTCTATCTATCCAATATCAGCCCTCAGCTCACAGAGTTCAATCAAGGTTACTGGCAGCACCTGGAGGATCAGGTGCAGAAGTGGGGACGAGATAATGATTTCAGAGACGTGATGTATGTAGCTAAGGGTGGTTCGGTCAAGGAGGGTACCTACACTTTCCCTACAGACGTTCCTATGGCGCGCCCCGATTATTATTGGATAGCGATGATCGTACGCAGAGGAGATGTTGTCCAGGCTCTCTGCTTCTGGTTGGAGCATAAGGGATATGGTAGAACCAAAGCGAATTACCCATCTCTACGATCTATATCTGTATCTGTTGATGCTCTCGAGGAGAAGACGGGGCTTGACCTATTCCACAATCTGCCCGACAAGCTAGAGGAGCGAGTAGAGGCGCAGGCACCCGACTACAGTTTCTGGGGAATCTAATTGCTGCTGATACTGGCAGAGAGGTAAGGCAAGTTGATAGAGAGAGTTTTGGCTCTCCTCTATCAACTTGTTTTATTTAGGCGCAGAGCTTGCACGCTATTTAGTACTTTTGTCTCATGCAAATAAAAGACAAATAATGACACAGCTACAGACTGCAGTCAAATTACCTCACCGTAGCTTCGATCCCCTAGAGTACGGTCAGAGGGTGCTCAGCATTGGTTCGTGCTTCAGCGAGCACATCGGGAGTATGCTGCGCGACTCGGGGCATAGCATTGTGGTTAATCCTTTTGGTATACAATACAATCCGATCTCTATCTTGAGGTCGCTTAGGCGAATGCTAGGCGAGCGCTGCTACACGTCTGATGAGCTCATCGAGCATGACGGTCTATTCCACTGCTTCGATCACCACGGGGCGTACTCGAGTGCAGACGCAGAGAGAGCTCTCGAGGCAATCAACAGAGACTACGAGCGGGGTGTGCAGGCACTACCCAAGACTTCTTACCTCCTGCTGACATGGGGGACGGCATTTGTCTACTCTCTCAAAGACAGCGGACGGGTCGTCAATAACTGCCACAAGCTCCCTGACTACTACTTCGAGCGACGCCTCTTCTCGGTGGGCGAATTGGTCGATCCGTGGCAGACGTTTCTTGGTGAGTTCCTAGCTAAGTTCCCTCGTCTGCAGATTATTACTACGATTAGCCCTGTGCGTCATCTGCGGGATGGTGCGCACGGCAATCAGCTCAGTAAGGCAACGCTGATGCTCATGAATGAGGAACTACAGAGATTATTCCCCGACAGGATACACTACTTCCCTGCGTACGAAATCGTGCAAGATGAGCTTAGAGACTATCGCTTCTATGCCGAGGATATGACACACCCCTCGACGCAGACAGCGCGCATCATTGGCGAGCGATTTGCCGAGTGGTGCTGTTCGCCCGAGTGCCTAGAGGCGATGACGCATCTGGCTCGTCTGCGCAATGAATACCAGCATCGACCACTGCACCCCGACCATCCCGAGGCAGAGCTTAGGCGCGAACAGCTCCTCGTGCGCATCAGAGCCTTTGAGCATCGCTTCCCCGAGGCAAATCTAGCTTCGTGGTTCTTCGATTAAATCAATTACATATAAGGATTGTATCATGCAGATAATGTCAGACGCTCTCGCCTCTCTGCTCTCTGCTCGCCAAGCTAGACTTCTGCAGAGCGAAGAACTACACATCTGGCTGACGGACAGCCGATCCCTCTCTCGAGCCGACGGCACAGCCTTCATCGCCATTCGTACAGCCTCGGGCGATGGACATCGCTACATCCGAGAGCTATACGCGAGAGGGGTGCGTACCTTCATCGTGGAGGATGACTTCTCCCCTTATCTCTCGGACTGCCCTGAGGCTAACTTTGTGTGGGTTGACCATTCGATACGTGCGCTTCAGAGATTAGCTGCCTATCATCGCAGGCATTTTTGTCTCCCGATCATCGGCATCACGGGGAGCAATGGCAAGACTATCGTCAAGGAATTCCTCTACACACTACTACGTCCCTACTACAAGTATATTTGTCGCTCGCCACGCAGCTACAATTCGCAGATTGGCGTTGCCCTCTCTCTGCTGCAGCTGGAGGCTTCGGACGAGCTAGCACTCATTGAGGCTGGAATCTCTTATCCTGGCGAGATGCAGGCTTTGGCAGATATGATTGTTCCCTCTGTGGGGATATTAACGAGTCTAGGGAGTGCGCATGCCGAGCATTTCGCTTCGGCTGATGCCCTTTTGGATGAGAAGCTAAGGCTCTTCTCCTCTGTTCAGTGGCTTATTGCCCCACTTGACTATCCGCTGATTAGGCAAGGACTCGAGCGTGCTGGCCTGATGGCTCGTGTGAGAGGATGGAGCCGTACCGACCGCTCGGCCTCACTCTGGCTAGAGGATGCTGGGAAGCGAGGTGGCGAAACCCTACTTCACATACATCACTCGGGGCAAGTCTACGAGGCATTGCTACCCATGAGCGACGAGGCGAGTATTGAGAATGCCATGACAGCACTCTCTGCGATCGCTACTCTATGCCCAGACCATCTGCCTACTGCTATCGGATTGCTACACCGCTTGCGTCCTGTGGAGATGCGTCTAGAGGTCAAAGAGAGCTATCGTGGCAACACAATCATCAACGACTCCTACTCCAACGATCTCGATGCCCTGCGTATGGCGCTCGACTTCCAGCGCAGACGCGTGCAGAGCTCCAATGCCAAGGCCGTAGTCGTGCTGTCCGATATAGAGCAGAGTCCGCTCCCAGCTGTTGAACTGTATGCTCAGGTGGCGGAGCTACTAGAGGCCTATCAAGTTGCCGAAGTTTTCGCTGTCGGACCTACCATACGCAGGCTGATGGGGCAGCACTATTCGTTTGCCTGCATGCACTTCGATACTACAGAGAGTCTACTCGCCTCATCGGCTCTGTACGATTTGCACAGGGCTTGCATCCTACTCAAAGGAGCTAGGTTTTTTGGCTTCGAACGTATCTATCGAGACCTCTCTCGCCTAGAGCATCAGACTACGCTCGAGGTCAATCTCTCGGCCGTGCGGCACAATCTTGCCTATTACCGATCTCTGCTCCCCCGTCATGGTCGTATAATCTGTATGATTAAGGCTGACGGCTATGGCATCGGTGCGCTTGAGCTGGCACGGACACTGCAGGAGAGCCGTGTAGACTATCTAGCGGTGGCGGTCGCTGACGAAGGTAAAGCCCTACGCTTGGAGGGGATTAGGAGCCCTATCATCGTGATGAATCCAGAGCTATCGAGCAGCGAAACTCTTTTCCAATATAATCTAGAGCCCGAAGTCTACAGCCTAAGTCTGCTTCGGGGGTTGATTGAGGAGGCGGAAGCGCGAGGACTCGAAGGTAGGCCGATACACATCAAGGTGGATAGCGGGATGCATCGTCTGGGATTTACGCGCGAGCAATTACCCGAGCTGATTGAGCTGCTTGGACGCACCCAAAGCCTGCATGTGGCGAGTGTGTTTAGCCATTTAGCCTCGGCTGACGAAGAGAAGTGGGATGACTTTAGCCAAGCACAAGCCGAATATCTGATGCAGTCTCACCAGATACTTGAGCGCGGCTTAGGCTATCGCCCCCTGCTTCATCTGCTCAATACCGCCGGCATGGAGCGATTTGCTACCCGATATGCCTTCGATATGGCTAGGCTGGGCATCGGTTTATATGGTATGAGCCCAATCAATCAGCCTAACTTGAAGTCTGTCGTGCGACTCTCTACGACGATTCTTCAGGTTAAAGATATCGCCGTCGGTCAGACTGTGGGCTATGGTTGTAGAGGACTGGCGACTCGCCCTACTCGTATCGCGGTCATCCCCATTGGCTATGCCGATGGTTTTAGGCGGATGCTCAGCAATGGAGCGTGGTCTGTAGCCGTCAGAGGTCGGCTGTGTCCGACGATTGGCAACATCTGCATGGACGCTTGTATGATTGATATAACCGATGTCCCTGAGGCTAGAGAGGGCGATCGCGTTCTGATCTTCGGTGATGAAGCTCTCTCGATAGAGCAGATGGCGGAGGCTTGCGGTACTATCAGCTACGAAATACTCACGACGCTCTCGCATCGTATTCAGCGTCTCTACTACCAAGAGTAGTCAAATCGCGAAGAGAGTATATACATGCCCAAGGGGCTGTGTCTAGGTTTTATCCAGACGCAGCCCCTTCGGTCTATTTGTTGAGATAGGTCAATCCGATGACCTACGTGGAATTCATAATATTGCTGTCTGGTAAACCTTTCAAGAAGGCAAAAAAGGGCATTCAATCCTGGTAAATAGCCAGGGCAACCGCATCAAATCTTTAGCAGCTTTTTGAGATAGTCCATATTTAA
>JAUMYV010000052.1 GCA_030528445.1 Porphyromonadaceae bacterium
TAGAGTACACGTCTGGGGGGCGTGTGGTCGCTGGTTCGAATCCAGTCATCCCGACATAGGAACAAGAGAAGGAAGCGGTTCAGATGAATCGCTTCCTTTTTTATGGTGCCGTCCCAAATGTTTGTGTTGAGGATTGAGCAGAACAAACGTTTAGGACACTGCTGGCGGAGTCAGTGATTTTCTTAAATACCGATGATTAAGTACCTTTGCCTTAGTGGATGGTCGCTTGGTGGTGGCTGTTCATTTAGCTAGAAATATATTGTAGATATGAAGTCATTGAAGATTTGCCTTATCGGTTATGGTCGTATGGGGCAAATGGTAGAGCGCGTAGCTCGTGAGCGTGGCCACGAGGTTATCTTGCGTATAGATAAGGCAGACGAGGGAGCACTAGATGATGATCGCATCGCCGAGGCTGATGTTGCCATCGAGTTTACCTCTCCAGAGTCGGCGTACGACAACTGTCGTAGAGCGCTGCAGCGAGGTGTGCCAGTAGTCTCTGGTACCACAGCATGGGCCGATGGTGTGGCTAAGCTCCAGGAGCTATGCCGAGAGCATGAGACGATGAGTTTCCTCTGGGCATCTAACTTTAGTTTAGGGGTCAACTTGTTTTGGGAATTGAATAGGCAAGCGGCTTGCCTAATGCATTCTATACCAGGGTATCGTCTCTCTATCGAGGAGGTGCATCATATTCATAAACTCGATGCACCCAGTGGCACGGCTATTACCCTAGCCGAGGCGGTACTAGAGGAGCGCGATGATTTGTCTCGTTGGGAGCTCACGAGTGATTCTGATAGGGCACAGCCTGATGTGCTCCCCATTACCTCTATTCGTGAAGGTGAGGTAGCAGGGATTCATCGTTTGTCCTACACGTCATCTGTCGATAAGATTATGCTAGAGCACGAGGCATTCAGTCGCGAAGGCTTCGCACTGGGAGCTGTCGTCGCAGCCGAATATGCAAGTGGGCATCGAGGAGCACACCGAATGCGAGATGTGATGCACTATCTCTGCTCAAGTACCCAGAATGACAACAATAACTAGAATACTTAACCTTAATTATTGAACTAAACTTTGATGAAAAGATATATTGATCCTGCCGAAACCTCGGCCAAGCGTACTCGCAGACACGTTTTGGGTGCTATCATCTCTGTAGCATACCTTTTATTCTGTTTTTGGGCAGGGTGGGGCTGGCTCATACTTTTGCCTCTGATTATTGATAATTACTTTACCAAGTTTATCAACTGGGGCTGGTATCGCAATAGCCGCTATGCAGTTGTACGCTCGGTTGGTAAGCTCGTTGATGATATTCTTTTTGCTGTAATTGGTGTAACATTCCTAACGACGTTCTTCTTTCAGAACTTTGGCATCCCCTCTTCGTCTCTAGAGAAGACAATGCTCATTGGGGATTACCTGTGGGTAAATAAATTGAGCTACGGTCCTCGCATGCCGATGACGCCTCTGGCCTTCCCTCTAGTTCACAACGAGATTTTTGGTCATAAATCTTATAGCGAAACCCCTACGTTGGGTTACCGCAGGCTTAAGGGACTAGGCAAGGTAGAGCGCAACGATTTGGTTGTCTTCAATTTCCCTGCGGGCGATACTGTTGCTCTACGTATGCCTAATCCCGACTACTATACCCTATGTAAGATTCATGGTAGAGAGGTCGTCCATGGCAACCCTCGCGAGTTTGGAGAAGTCGTTTATCGCCCTATAGATATGCGTGATCACTATGTGAAGCGCTGCATCGGGATGCCTGGGGAGAGGATACAGATCATCGACAATCAAGTGTATATCGATGGTAAGGTTCTAGAGAACCCTAAGCATCTACAGCTTAACTACTTTGTGCAGACTAATGGTGCTGTGATCGGCAAGGAGCTGCTAGATGCGCTAGAGATTAACTACAGGGATATTAACGAAGTGCCTATCGCCTCGGACAATGCAGAGATTGACAGTCTCATCACAGCTCAAACGGGTCTTAGCCCGATAGATGGTAGCCATGGCTATGGACGTGTCTACCATCTGCCTCTGACCGAGCAGATGAAGCAGCAATTGAGTGCAGAGCCCTACATCGAGGCAATCGTTGTGGAGCGACTCCCCAAGACAGAGGGAGACTTCGTTTACCCAATAGACCTAAATAATGGCTGGAATAGAGATAACTATGGTCCACTGCTCATCCCACGTGCAGGCCTAAGTGTGGAGCTTACCCCCGACAACCTCAAGACCTACGCACGCTGTATCCGTGCTTACGAAGGGCATCAGCTCGAGGTGCAGGCCGATGGTACAGTGCTCATTGACAATCAGCCTGCTACGCACTACACATTTGCTCAGGATTACTATTTTATGCTGGGAGATAATAGGCACAACTCTGCCGATAGTCGTGCTTGGGGATTTGTTCCCGAAGACCATATCGTGGGTAAACCCTCGTTTATCTGGATGTCGCTCAATGATGAGCAAGGCTGGTTCTCTGGTCGCATCCGCTGGAGTAGGCTCTTCTCTATCATCACGGGGGAATAGATGTACTAATAGGCTATCTGTAGCATGAATTGGATTGCAAAACGGAGTTGGCTCCGATATGGAGTGTGGCCGCTACTTACTCTAGTGGTGGTGCTGATACTTCGCTTTGCGATGTTCTCTATTGTGCGGATTGATGGGCAGACTATGGCGCCTACTATTCCCAGTGGGAGCTATACTTTTGGTATTAGATTTATGTCGCCCAAACGGGGGGATATTGTACTTTTTCGCTTGCCTGCTACTGCGGGGAGGCACGAGCTGGCAGTGGCTCGTGTAGTTGCTCTCCCTGGAGATAGCCTAATCTATCGCTCGGGCAGGCTAATCGCCTCTGGGGCACAGGTTCGTTCTTATCTCTCCGCCGACGATACGACTAGCTACAGCCTTCGTTTGCCTAGAGCTGGCGAACGCACAGTGCTAGACCCTATACGGTCGATTGCTTTCAGACAAGCTATAGAGCGAGAAGTAAGGCAAGGCAACGAGGAGATAGAGCTAGATTGGCGGCAGGGGCGTCTATACATACAAGGGGCGGAAATCAAGAGCTTTGGCTTCATGCACGACTACTATTGGCTTCTTCTCGATGACCTTAGGCAAGCCCCCGACTCTAGGCATCTAGGGATCGTCTCTGCCGAGCAGATAGAGGCTGTCGTGCTCTTTCATCTTTAGTATTATGATTAGGTACATCTTGAGTACCCTACATTGAACGGATGCTACTTCTCTCTACCGCATATTTCCCCCCTATTCAGTATTTCAGCAAGCTCTACGCGGCCGCGGGTGCATTGGTCCATTTAGAGGCATGCGAGACTTTCGTTAAGCAAACCTACCGCAGCCGATGCCGCATCGTGGACGCTGGGGGTGTCCAGATACTCTCCCTCCCAGTAGAGCATGGCTTAGGGCGTAGGCAGACTATTCGCGAGCTTAGGCTCTCCGGCCACGGCGATTGGCAGAGAACGCACATGCAGGCGATACGCACAGCCTATGGAGCTAGCCCCTTTTTTGAGTATTATTGGGATGAAATCGAGACGGAGCTAAGGCGTCCGTGGGTGTATCTGTGGGATATGAACCTCACTATGATAGAGCTAATAGCCTCTATGATTGACTTGGATATACGTCTCGAAGAGACCAAGGGCTATTTACAGCCGAGCGATGCCTCGGATGATTGGCGCTATCGCATTCGTCCCAAGCATCCCCTCGAGGATTTTAGCTTTGCGGCTCGTCCCTACTATCAGCCTTTTGCACAGAGGCGCGGCTTCGTGTCCAACGCGAGTATTTTGGATTTGCTTTTTAACATGGGCCCAGAGGCTCTGCTTGTGCTTCGAGATAGCGTTGTGCGGGATGAATGATAGAGGGGTATGGCGTTTTTGTGTAAATTTGTGCATTTGTAAGATAATAACATCGAGACTCTCCGAATGAATATCAAGGGTATAAGACTTAGGGTCGCACTCCTATTGCTCCTAGGTTGGAGTACGACTCAAAGCGGACTGGGGCAGACCAAGAGAGGACGGCTCGTAGAGCATACTGTCAGTAAGTCCGAGACAGTATACGGCATAGCGAAAAGGTATGGAACATCTGTAGAGAAGGTCTATGAGCTCAATCCATGGGCCAAGGACAAGATCAAGGATGGCGATAAACTACTTGTCCCCACGACTGTCGAGACGACTACGATACAGGAGTCGCTAACCAAAGAAGTGCGTACGCACCGCATCGAAGCAGGCGAGACGGTCTACAGGATCTGTCGGATGTACGACATTACCGAGGAAATGCTGCTACGTGCCAATCCCGGCATCAGCTCAAATAACTTCCCCATCGGTCTGGAGCTCCGTATCCCTGTATCTATCGAACATGTGACTGATAGTCTAAATCAATTTAGTAGTAGGGAGGCACAGAGGGTTAGCCGCCAAGCGATTAAAGTTCTGCTGATGCTCCCCTTCAAGGGAATGCCACGACATATAGAGTTCTACGAAGGCTTCTTGATGGGGATGAATGATTTGAAGAAGGATGGCATCTCGATCAATCTAACCGCACTTGACATACCAGACCTCAGTACGTTGAGGTATCACGTTTCGTCAGGCATTCTATATGGTCATGATTTAGTCATTGGAGGGGTATCGGAAGAGCAGATTCAGCTCATTGCTAGTAAGATGCCCTCCGAAGGATTGTATGTGGTTCCATTTAACTCTCAAGAGTACAACGAGATTGACGCCTCCAATTTTGTGCGTGTCAATCAGCCCGCAAGAGAGGTTGTAGCTCGTGCCGTCCCCAAATTTCTTGAGAAGTATCGCGGTTACAAAGTCTATCTAGCTGGTCGTAGTCAAGACCGCGAAGAACCATTCGCCGAAGAACTGAAGAAAGCTCTCGGGCAGTCTGACCAGGGGGTGCGTTATCTCGACCTTGATCGCCAGACCTCTATCAATGATTTGCCAGCTAGATCGGTTGTTGTCCCTGTGTCTAGTAGCAGAGAGCTTGGAATGAAGCTCTTCTCTTCTATTAGCCCAAATAGCTGTACCATATTTGGCTATCCCCAGTGGCAGAGCTATGGCGCAGACTTCCTAGACCGAGCTCGCCGGTACAATGCGACCATATTCAGTAGTTTTTTCTTCGATCCTGAGTCGCCAGACGGTAAGCATTTCTTGACCAAATATCGTGCTTGGTTCAATAAGAAGACAGGCAATAACTATCCCAAATTTAGTGTCCTAGGGTATGATATGGCTCGCTACTTCATCAGAGGATATGCTTCTCTAGGCTTCGAACTGACGACGCACTCACACCTATTACCTTCGGATGGTCTGCAGTTGGATATAGAGCTCGCCCGAATGCATGAGCGACAAAGCTTTGGCAATACCAAGTTCTACTTCGTGACATATACTCAAGATGGATTTATCCAACGCATTTCGCTATGAGGAAGTACATCTACGCTTTAGCACTTAGTCTGGCTCTGTGTGCAACTTCAGGGGCACAGCAGACTTCTTTTCGCCAGTCTTGGTGGGTCGGAGCTAAGGGAGGTGTGCAGTTTAGCCGCTTCCTATTCGTGCCCTCGGTCAGACAACACACCCACTTTGGGCAACGTGCTGGGGTTGCTTTACGCTTCGAGGTGGAGCGTGGGGCTTCAGCTCAGATCGAGGTAAACTATATGCGTACTGGCTGGAAGGTGCGTTTCGAAGAAGCCGACAAGGCCTACCAGCGTCATCTAACTTACGTGGAGGTGCCTATACTAGCACAGCTCTATCTCGGCAGTGGTGCAGCTCGTCTTTTCGTCAATGCTGGGCCGATACTAGGCTATAATCTTGGCGAAGAGACAGAGAAAACCGATGCCGTAGGCCCTACGACCTATCAGCGCGAGGTCGTGAATAAACTATTTTGGGGGCTTGGCGGAGGACCCGGGCTAAGTGTAGCACTAGGCAGTCGTAATCGTCTTGAGCTAGAGGGGCGGTTTACCTATGGCTTTGGAGATATCTGGCCCAATCAGCGCAAGGATGACTATGGACAGTCGGCCGAGATGATTTTTGGCTTTACCTGCAACTATTTCTTCCGCCTCAAGTAGTTGGTAGGTGCTATCGTATTATTATGTCAGAAGTAAGAGTTGATAAATGGCTCTGGGCGGTTCGGATCTTCAAGACGCGTTCCATAGCCACGGATGCTTGTAAGAAAAATAGGGTGAGTATCAATGGGGCGGCCGCTAAGGCTGCCCGAGGTGTCAAGGTCGGGGATATAGTGTCGGTTCGCAAACCTCCTATTGAGTACTCGTTTCGTGTGTTGGCTCTACTCAACAATAGAGTAGGGGCTAAGCTTGTGCCCGAGTATATGGAGAATGTAACACCGCGAGAGCAGTATGAGATTCTTGATCTACAGCGGATCTCTGGCTTCGTCGACAGAGCCAAGGGGCTTGGCCGTCCGACCAAAAAGGAGCGTAGAGACTTGGATCAGTTTAGCCAAGACTTACCCTCGGGTCTGGATCTATTCGATTGGGACGAAGACTGGGACTAGAGCAACATGAATACAGACGCACGCCCCACTATATCTATTATTACCGTTTGCTACAATGCCGCAGAGACGATTGAGCGGACTCTGCACTCCGTAGCAGAGCAAACCTATCCTGCTATTGAGTACATCGTGGTTGATGGTGCTTCCAAGGATCATACACTAGACCTTGTACGTTCCTATACTCCCTCTGCACGCATCTACAGTGAGCCAGATCGTGGTATTTATGATGCTATGAATAAGGGTCTTGCGTATGCTACTGGAGACTATGTTTGGTTCCTGAATGCTGGTGATGCCCTCCCTCATCAAGCAGCCGTTGAGCAAATGGTTGCCGAGGCTTGTGACAACGTCAACGCTTGGCCTGATGTGATCTATGGCGATACTCTATTGATTGATGCCGAGGATCGAATCATCGGCCCTAGACGTCTGCAGCCGCCTAAGAACCTTAGTTGGAAGAGCTTCCGATATGGAATGCTCGTTTGCCACCAGTCTTTTGTGGCTAAGCGCACCTTAGCACCAACCTACGATCTACGCTATCGGTTTTCTGCAGATGTAGACTGGTGCATTCGTCTGATGAAGCAAGCTAAGCTATACAAGCGCATCGATAGTCCGCTTTCACTTTATCTCAACGAGGGCACAACCACAGCCAATCATCGTGCTTCTCTCTGGGAGCGTTTCGATGTGATGCGTCGTCACTATGGGTTGTTACCAACGCTTCTGCGGCATATCTACTTCCTCTTTCGCTCACTAAATGAGGGGTTAGCACAAAAAAGGCTGCACTAAAACATTGTTGGTGCAGCCCTTGGTGATCTATTGTATAGGGGATGATTTGGGTTACCTATTGCTTCTAGAAAAGCGCTTATAAAGTGTCATGCCCCAATTTAGGATCATGAATAATTCTATTTCAGATATACGCGGATCACTTCAGCCCAATGCTCATAGGCTGGTTGAAGTAGATGTAGACCATCGTTGGTAAACTCTTCTCTTAGTTTTCCTGTGCCATCAGCCATACGGGTATGCAGATCGATGTATGTGTACTGGTGGCGCTCGGCATTATTCTCTAGGACTTTGTTGATGAGCGGTATGAGCGAAGCCTTTTTCATCAGTCCGGGGAACTTTGTGAACTTATCGTTTACGGGCAAGATACTCTGCACATATACCTGCGTTGTTGGAGAGGCTTCCTTAATGCGATGGAGGATTGTAAAGATGTTCTGGCAGATGACGTCCGCGCTCACTCCTCTGGCGATGTCATTGACGCCAATGAGTAGGAACAGCTTCTTGGGCTGATGCCGTATTACTTCGTCCACACGGTCTAGAACGCCAGAAGAAGTATCGCCACTGATCCCTCGATTCAACACGTCTCCCCTAGAGAATAGCTCACCCCATTCGGCTCCGTCTGTGATGCTATCTCCGAGGAAGAGGACGCATTTTTTCTTGATTGGGAGTGATCGGAAGTGGCTTACTCGCTGTTCGTAGTAGGTCGAGTGCTTGGTTTGTTGCCCCTGTGCGACAAGCACGTTGCCTCCTAGTAGGCTTAGAGCTAGGCAATAGCAAAGTAATTTCTTCATCTTGAACTCTTTTAAGCTGCGACGAAGTTACATAATTTTTAATAGCATCATGATCTAGATGGAGTATAATTTAGGAAAAAGTCTCAGTATAATAGGAGTTCGCCCCTAATATATTGAGCCAATGAACGCTTGATATATGTACATTTGTGCCATGAAACAAACAAAGAACCTAGAGCCCGAGACTACTGCTACTGCAGAGATCGTGGATATCACTATAATAGGCGCAGGACTTACGGGGCTATGTATGGCTCATTGGGCTAGGCGAAAAGGTCTAAGCGTTAGGATTCTAGAGCGTAGCGAGCGCGTCGGTGGTCAGATACGCACATATAGGAAGGATGGGTTTATCTACGAGAGTGGCCCGAATACGGGGATTATCTCCAACTGGCAGACTGCCGAGCTATTTGCTTCTCTAGGTGAGGAGTCCCTGCTACAGACGGCTAGACAGAGTGCTAAGCGTCGTCTCATCCTAAAGCATGGTAAGTTCTTGCCACTACCATCAGGGTCAAAATCTGCTATTACAACGCCTCTATTCTCTTGGAGAGATAAGCTAAACATCCTCATGGAACCTTTTCGGACGAAAGGCACTGACGCCAATGAATCGATTGCGTCGTTGGTCAAGCGCCGACTCGGGCAGTCCTATCTTACATATGCGGTCGATCCTTTTGTTGGAGGTATCTATGCAGGCGATCCTACTAAGCTAGTCACACGCTTCGCCTTGCCCAAGCTGTATGCCCTAGAGCAGGAGCATGGGAGCTTCATTCGTGGAGCAATTGCCAAGATGCGTACCCCGAAATCGGAGGACGATTGCAGGGCAACGAAGGAGGTTTTCTCTGCTCTTGGAGGTCTGTCTAGTCTGGTTGATGCACTCACCCAGAGCGTCGGGACAAAACAAATTTCATTGTCCGCTACGATTCGAGAGATTAGTCCCAGAGACTGCACAGGTCTATGGCATATCCAATATGCTGCTGATGGAGCTTCGTGCAGAGAGCTACGTAGCCGCTATGTCATCTCTACCGTAGGGACTTATGCTCTTAGAGAGTTATTTCCATTTCTCTCGCCACAATCCTTGAGACCACTAGAAGCTATGCGTTATGCGCCTATTGTTCAGGTATCGGTAGGATATAAGTCTTTCCAGACAATAGATTTCGAAGCCTTCGGTGGACTGATACCATCGGTTGAGGATAGAGAAGTCTTGGGCATTTTGCATCCATCGGCTTGTTTCTCTGGGAGGGCTCCAGAGGGTGGTGCGCTACTCTCTATTTTCCTAGGCGGAATGCGTTCGCCTCATCTTATTGATCGTTCGGATGCAGAGATTGAGCTGTTGATTGAGGAGCGACTAGAGCAGATACTCGGTGTCAAGGCCAAGCCAGACCTGCTACAGATCTTCCGACACTCGAAAGCAATACCACAGTACGAAGCCTCTACAGAGGAGCGTCTGTCTATGATTGGCTCAATAGAAGCGCAATATCCTGGGCTTATTTTGGCTGGTAATATGAGAGGTGGTATTGGTATGGCCGATCGCATTGCTCAGGCTTATAAAGTCATTGATGAGGAAGTGAACTAGGTTCAAGTTGATTTTTGCTCAAATCTACAAATGGAGTAGGGGATTGGCTCTCGAGAGCCAATCCCCTACTATTATTTAGCTATGGGAGCTGTCTATTAAGAAAGCTTTTCCTTGAGTGCTGCTAGAGCATCTAGGTCGCCAAGTGTAGCCTTCTCGGTAGAAGCGTTGTTGCTAGCTACTGCGCTCGCAGTGCTGCTTTCCTTACGCTTAGCTTCGCCTCGCTCTGCGCGCTCTGCTGCTCGGCTCTCAGCTTTCTGGGCATCTTCGAAAACGCGGCTGTGAGATACGATGATGCGCTTAGAGTCCTTGTTGAATTCGATTACCTTGAACTCGAGCTTCTCGCCCTGAGCGGCTTGAGTACCATCCTGCTTAACGAGGTGCTTGGGCGTTGCGAAGCCTTCTACACCATAAGGGAGTGCTACTACAGCACCCTTCTCTAGAAGCTCTACGATAGTACCTTCGTGCACAGAACCAGTCTTGAAGATAGTCTCGAATACATCCCATGGGTTCTCTTCGCACTGCTTGTGCCCGAGGCTTAGACGACGGTTTTCCTTGTCGATTTCAAGAACTTGGATCTCCATCTCTGCACCAACTTCTGTAAACTCACCTGGGTGCTTGATCTTCTTAGTCCAAGAGAGGTCGCTGATGTGTACAAGACCATCTACGCCTTCTTCGATCTCTACGAATACACCGAAGTTAGTGAAGTTGCGCACGCGACCCTTGTGACGTGAACCAACTGGGAAACGCTCCTCAATGCCTGCCCATGGATCTTCCTTGAGCTGCTTGAGGCCTAGGCTCATCTTGCGATCTTCGCGGTCGAGCGTTAGGATTACAGTTTCGATTTCGTCTCCAACGTGTAGGAAGTCCTGAGCTGTGCGTAGGTGCTGTGTCCAAGACATCTCTGATACGTGTACCAAGCCTTCTACGCCAGGAGCTACCTCTACGAATGCACCGTAGTCAGCCATCACCACTACCTTACCCTTGATCTTGTCACCAACCTTGAGGTTAGGATCTAGGGCATCCCATGGATGTGGCATGAGCTGTTTGAGGCCAAGAGCGATGCGCTTTTTGTTTTCGTCAAACTCAAGGATAACCACGTTGAGCTTCTGGTCAAGCTCTACTACTTCGCTTGGGTGACCTACGCGACCCCAAGAGAGGTCTGTGATGTGGATAAGACCATCTACGCCACCAAGGTCGATGAATACACCATAGCTTGTGATGTTCTTAACGACACCCTCGAGTACTTGACCCTTCTCGAGCTTGCCGATGATCTCTGCCTTCTGAGCTTCTAGCTCGGCTTCGATCAAGATCTTGTGAGAAACGACTACATTGCGGAACTCGTGGTTGATCTTTACGATCTTGAATTCCATAGTCTTGTCTACATAAGCATCGTAGTCGCGGATAGGACGAACGTCGATCTGTGAGCCTGGTAGGAATGCTTCGATACCAAACACATCTACGATCATACCACCCTTCGTGCGGCACTTAACGTAACCCTTGATAACTTCATCCTTCTCAAGAGCTTCATTGATGCGATCCCAAGAGCGAGCTGCACGAGCCTTGCGGTGGCTCAGGATTAGCTGACCCTTCTTGTCTTCCTGACTTTCGACGAATACTTCTACTTCGTCACCCACCTTCAGGTCTGGGTTGTAGCGGAACTCAGAAGCCGAGATAGAACCTTCGCTCTTGAAGCCAACGTTCACGAGTACCTCGCGCTTACCGATCTTAGTTACAGTACCGATAGCAACTTCGTTTTCCTTAACGTTGCTCAGCGTACCTTCGTAGGCCTTAGCCTGCTCTTCCATAGATACAGGGCAAATGCTCTGTCCTTTTTCGAACTCATCCCAGTTGAAATCTGCAACGGGCTGAATGTTTTTTAGGTTGTCCATTGTTAATTAATTAATACTTAAAGCTTTTTGCTAATGGGTTAGACATTATATGAATAATCTCTCACAAAAACGGCACAAAGATAGTTGATTCTTTTCAAATGACAATGCTTAACTTCGGATAAATCAGTGCTTTTATACTCCCAAAGCCTCAAAGTGTGCACACTACCGACGGTAGATGAGCTCGCCCTCTAGGCGGTACTTTACTGTTTCGCTTGCCAGGTAGCGTAGTGCCAGTGCTATATCAGTAGGGATATAGGGCAAGCTATGGCAGAGATCGTGCAGGCGAATAGGCTTACCTTCTCCCCGATCGGCAAACATCTGCTCCATCATGCGCTCCGTATCCTCTATGATGTAGTGGTGCAATCCCTCTCCTTCGCGACGTAGGCAGACGTCGCACATCCCACAGGATTGTGTCGATTCTTCTCCGAAGTAGCCCAGTAGTAGACGAGATCTGCATGTGTCTAGGCTACTGATGTAGCGCAGACTGGCATCTGTGCGTTCCTGCATGCGATCGCGGCGCTCCTCGTATGCCGAGCGTGGAATGCGTAGATGCTTCGTGTCCTCGCGTCTGATATGGAAGACTAGACGGGGTATATTTTTGAGTGGAATGTAGTGAATGATGTTTTGTCTGCTTAGAGCGATGAGCATGGCATAGACCTCATTGGCATCGCAGCCCATTTGTTTGGCCAAATCTGGCTCAGAGATATAGACGTAGTCGGAGAATAGCCCCGTGTAGAGCCTAAGCAAAGCACGGAATAGACCATCGTGCCCCACATGGTCTTGGTAGAGCTGCTCACGTGTGTAGAGGATCATCAAGCGCGAGCGTGTGTCATCTTCGTGATAGGAGAGCCAACCAGCGATTTGCATAATCTCGATGGCAGATCGAGTTTGGATAGGGCGCATCCTAAAACGCCGAACAAACTCATCGATCTCGAAGTCATAGCTCCTCTGGAAGCCTTCTCCCTCACCAATACCCAAGTAATTGCAGAGCGAATCGTAGACCTTGAAGATGTATTCCTTCTCGGGGAATGCGTCTGCCAAGCGTCTGCGCAGTGTGTTCTCATCCGTCTTGCTGACTATGGCCACAGCATACGCCCGCTCCCCGTCTCGCCCCGCTCGGCCTGCCTCTTGGAAGTACTCCTCGGGAGAGGTAGGCATCGCTAGATGGAGCACTAGACGCACATCGGGCTTATCAATCCCCATCCCGAAGGCATTCGTCGCGACCATCACTCTGATTTCCCCCTTCATCCATCTGCTCTGTCTGAGTGCACGCTCTGTATGTGTAAGTCCAGCGTGAAAAAAGGTCGCCGAATGTCCATGCTCGTTGAGGAACTTGGAGATGCTGCGGCAGAGATCTCGGTTACGGCAGTACACGATGGCAGAACCTGCTACACGCCCAAGGATATGGAGCATCATCTGCTCCTTGTCTGGACTATAGCGTATGGAGTAGGAGAGGTTGGGGCGGAAGAAACTTTTTTGATAGATGCGACTGCCCGCACGGAAGCCTAGTACCTTGCATATCTCGGCCACTACGTCGGGCGTCGCCGTGGCTGTAAGGGCAATAATAGGTACATCTGGAACTAGAGATCTTAGCTCCAGTATATTGAGGTAGGAGGGGCGAAAGTCGTAACCCCACTGACAGATGCAGTGGCATTCGTCCACTACCAGCAGGCTGATGTCTAGAGACTCGAGCTTGGCTCTGAAGGCAGGGGAGGCAAGGCGCTCGGGCGAGACGTAGAGAAATTTGTATCTGCCGTAGATACAGTTGTCTAGGGTTTGGCCGATGCGTTGGCTGTGCATCCCTGAGTGAATGGCCGCAGCCTTGATGCCACGATGCTTGAGGTGGTCGACTTGGTCTTTCATCAGAGAGATGAGTGGAGTCACCACGAGGGTTAGCCCAGGGAGCATTAGCCCTGGCACTTGGAAGGTAATACTCTTGCCACCCCCAGTAGGTAGCAGGCCAAGCGTATCATACCCCTCTAGAGCCGAGACCACGATGTCGCGCTGTAGGGGGCGAAACGCATCATAGCCCCAGTAGCGCTTGAGTACCTCCTCTGGGCTTAATTCAGAGCAGTCCTGCTCCCACTCGCCTCTGTTATAGGTGGGCTGCTCGTCAGTCTCGACAGCCCACTCTTCTGGCCACAGGTGTCGCTCTTCGTTGGCTTCGTTTGCATCAAGATCATAATCTTGGGTAGAGGACTCTACCCACATATCATCCTCTCGTGGCATAGTCTCTAGTCTCTCTCTGTGGTATGAATGTCTTTGACTTGTAGCTGCATGAACCCAGAGCCGTAGAAGCGATTGTCCTCTATGGTATAGCAGATGCCGAAGGCCTGCTGATTCATGATCCAGCTAGCATGGCGCGCCTGACCCAGAGCAATCCCATGGAGCGGGCGATTCTTGCAGTAGCGGTCGGTCATGCGCAGCTTGATGTGCCGACCATCGCGCCCCACGACACGGCTACCGCCTGCATCTCTAAGTCGGTGGGTCACGAAGGTCGGGGGCTCGTTCTGTAAGCCAAAGGGGGCTAACCTGCGGATATCGTCGAGCAGGGTGGGCTGTACATCCTCTATTTTGAGCTCAATGTCTACCTGTATCTGCTTAGTTAGGTGTGTCGGCTCGACATTGCGCTCGAAGTAAGCCTCCATTGCATGGCGAAAGCCCGCTAGATGCTCCTCTCGGATTGTGATTCCTGCGGCATGTGTATGTCCGCCAAAGTTGACTAGATATTCTCGGCATGCTTCGAGTGCTCCATATAGGTCTACGGTGCGCATCGACCTGCCCGAGCCAACGAGTTCGTCGCCCGAGCGCGTGAGGATGATAGTTGGGCGGTTGTATCTCTCGGTCAGTCGCGAAGCCACGATCCCGAGCACGCCCTTGTGCCAGTCGGGGCGATAGAGGATGAGGATACGCTTAGTAGGTAGTCCTCCCTCTTGTTTGATTAAGTCAATGGCTTGCTGGGTGACGATTTGGTCGAGCTCTCGCCTCTGGTTATTGTATTCGTCGAGCAGGGCGCTACACTGCTGAGCCTTCTCCCTATTCTCTGCTGTGAGCAGGTCTACGGCCACAGTGCCGCTCATCATTCGCCCCGAAGCATTGATGCGAGGGCCAATCTTGAATACAATACTATTCATATCTATCGTCTCTCCCTCGAGTGAGCAGGTGCGGATAATCTCCTTGAGACCTAGAGATGGGTCGCTATTGAGCTTCTTGAGTCCATAGTAGGCGAGTACTCTGTTTTCGCCGACTACTGGCACGATGTCTGCCGCGATGCTCACGGCTACGAGGTCTAGGTACTGGTGGGCTGTAGTCTCGGGGTGCCCCCAAGTCGTAAGCATCGCCTGCATCAACTTAAAGCCTACACCACATCCACTAAGGTCTTCGTTGGGGTATAGGTTACCTGGACGCTTGGGATCCAGAATAGCTACAGCCTCGGGGAGTACATCATCGGGTTGATGGTGGTCGCAGATGATGAAGTCTATCCCAAAGGATTTGGCATAGGCAATCTGTTCGTGAGCCTTGATGCCACAGTCTAGGGCAATGATAAGCCCTGCCCCCCAGCGGTGGGCATAGTCGATGCTCTGCATGCTGATGCCATAGCCCTCGTCATACCTATCTGGTATGTAGTAGCACAGCCTATTGTCAGGGCAGAGGTGATCTCTAAGGGCAGTGTAGACGAGCGAGACGGCCGTAGTGCCGTCTACATCATAGTCGCCATATATCAAGATGCGCTCGTCAGACTCTATGGCTTGGCTTAGACGGCGCACAGCTACCTCCATATCCTCTATGAGGTACGGATTGTGTAGGGATTCGAGGGTTGGTTCAAGAAAAGCACGTGCCTCCTCCAAGCTACGTACTCCACGCCCCACCAGCAGCCTGCCTAGTATTGGGCTTAGCTCAAGTGCTTGGGAGAGCTCCTGAGCTAAGGCTTGGTCCTCGGCTGAGGGCTGAGCGATGTTCCATTGGGTGGTCATTATATTGTTTCATTTTTTGTCTAGAAAATATGATGATGAGGGTTTCACTCCACCTACTATGTGTGGCACTTACCCTCGTTTATATTTTGTAGAGATCTGTCCAATGGGTAGTCTTTTCAACGAATTCGTTTATTTTCCCCGATCTCTATACCTAGTGGCTATTATTAGCACCAACAGGCTTGTATAAGGCTCTAGTGGCCTTGGTCCCCTAGATGGCGAAAGTCTTGTTTTGGGGGTTCTCACAAAGGTAGGAGTTTTCGGAATGAAAAACTATACCCAAGAATGAGTATATAACGCCCCCTTTGGGTTCTATTTCTTGTATAATTAGTGTTAAGGATTTGGGCGTTTGCCCTAGGTCGAGGGATTAAGCTCTCAATCACATAGCAAAGATTGCCTCGGCAAAATCTTCTGAGTGATGTGAAGAAACCTGATCTGATACAATCAAATTCTTTAGAGCAAGCTTAGCTCTGACGTGTACTGAAAAAAGTTGACAGTTGGGCGGGATAGTTCTACAATTGGTTTA
>JAUMYV010000053.1 GCA_030528445.1 Porphyromonadaceae bacterium
CGCTCACGTACTAACAACTCCTACACCCCAAAAACAAACGTTTAGGACACTATTGTAGAAAAAGATGAAAAACGAGAAACTATCAAAAATAAAAATCGCAGTAAGATAATAACTTACTGCGATTTACTATTTGTTTGATGCTCGTTTGTGAGCGGAATTACTTCACCTCTTCAAAGTCGGCGTCGGTGATGTCGGAGCCTTGGGTTGAGCTACCGCCTGTCTGTGCACCACCTGCGTTAGGCTGAGCGTCTGCTGTGGCACCACCTTGTGCCTTGTACATCTCTTCCGTAGCAGCGTGGAAAGCCGTATTTAGTTCGGCTGTAGCAGCGTCGATGGCTTCGATGTTCTGATCCTTGTGCGCCGTGCGGAGTTTCTCGAGAGCAGCTTCGATAGGAGCTTTCTTGTCGGCTGAGAGCTTGTCGCCCAGTTCCTTGAGTTGCTTCTCGGTCTGGAAGATCGTGCTGTCGGCGTGGTTCAGCTTCTGGATGCGTTCGCTCTCGCGCTTGTCGGCTTCGGCATTGGCTTCGGCTTCGGCCTTCATGCGCTTGATCTCGTCATCGCTTAGGCCGCTAGAGGCTTCGATGCGGATGTTCTGCTGCTTGCCCGTCGCCTTATCTACAGCCGTTACGCTAAGGATACCATTGGCGTCGATGTCGAACGTTACCTCGATCTGAGGCGTCTGGCGAGGAGCTGGAGCGATACCGTCGAGGTTGAAGCGACCGATGCTCTTATTGTCCTTAGCCATAGAACGCTCACCCTGCAGCACGTGGATCTCTACCGAAGGCTGGTTGTCTACCGCCGTGGTGAAGATTTCGCTCTTCTTTGTTGGAATCGTCGTATTGGCTTCGATGAGCTTAGTCATCACACCACCCATTGTTTCGATACCGAGTGATAGAGGCGTTACGTCTAGTAGAAGCACATCCTTGATTTCGCCCGTGAGCACACCGCCCTGGATTGCAGCACCTACGGCTACCACTTCGTCTGGGTTCACACCCTTGCTTGGCGTCTTCCCGAAGATCTTCTCTACGATTGCTTGGATTGCAGGGATACGTGTCGAACCACCTACGAGGATGACTTCGTCGATCTCGTTCTTACTTAGACCTGCGTCGCGCATAGCTTGCTCACATGGAGCGATACATGCTTGAATGAGGCGGTCGGCTAGCTGTTCAAACTTAGCACGAGTAAGCGTACGCACGAGGTGCTTAGGAATACCATTTACTGGCATGATGTAGGGGAGGTTGATCTCCGTAGATGTAGAGCTAGAGAGCTCGATTTTGGCCTTCTCGGCAGCTTCCTTGAGACGCTGCATCGCCATAGGGTCTTGGCGTAGATCTAGACCTTCGTCAGCCTTAAACTCATCAGCAAGCCAGTCGATGATCACGTGGTCGAAATCGTCACCCCCTAGGTGCGTATCACCATTGGTTGAGCGAACCTCAAACACCCCATCACCAAGCTCTAGGATAGAGATATCGAACGTACCACCACCAAGGTCAAATACCGCGATCTTCATATCCTTGTCGCTCTTGTCTAGACCATAGGCGAGTGATGCGGCTGTTGGTTCGTTGACGATACGACGAACGTTGAGACCAGCGATTTCACCAGCTTCCTTAGTCGCCTGACGCTGGGCGTCGTTGAAGTAAGCAGGCACTGTGATCACAGCGTCGGTTACCTCTGCGCCGAGGTAGTCTTCGGCAGTCTTCTTCATCTTCTGCAGGATGATTGCAGAGATTTCCTGTGGCGTGTAGAGACGGCCGTCGATGTCTACGCGTGGCGTATCGTTGTCGCCCTTAACTACCTTATAAGGTACGCGGTCTAGCTCGCCAGCTACCTGTCCGAAAGTCTCACCCATGAAGCGCTTGATCGAATAGATTGTCTTCGTTGGGTTAGTGATAGCCTGACGCTTGGCAGGATCACCTACCTTGCGCTCGCCACCCTCAATGAATGCCACAACTGATGGAGTCGTACGCTTACCTTCGCTGTTTGCGATAACGATTGGCTCGTTACCCTCTAGTACGGATACGCAAGAGTTTGTCGTACCCAAGTCAATTCCAATGATTCTTCCCATAATACTTATATCGTTTTATTGTTAATTCTTTAATGAGTTCGATGAGGAGCTTTTCGCTCGAACGCTCGCTCGACAAGGAATTAGGCAAAGCGTGTGCCACAGCTCGAATTAGCCTTGCTGTCTGTCATAATGACTGACAATGTGTCGGGCTGCAATCTTATTTCCTGTCTGAATCTGCCAAATATGGTTGATGAATAGTGCTAAAAAGCATGGCGGTGTGGGATAATGCACAAACTGTTGCGTTGCTTACGATATTCGGCTTCGGTCACATACCTTAGTATGCTCCCCCTCAGTCTTAGCGCCTTGCATTTTGTACATTCTGAGACACCCAAAAGGGGCTGCGAGCAAAAACGAATTTTGCCACAGCCCCATTACGTATATACTTATGTAGTGAGGGGGATCTACTACAAACTTTGGTCGGTGTAGAGCTCTACATCTTCACGTCGCTCGAAGAAGTAACTGGAGGGGTAGGCCTGAGCCTCTGGAGCCTTGCTGATGATCTGATGCAGGATAATCTGCTTACCTTCGCCGACGGCGTGGAAGAGGACGCGCTTGGCCGCCATAATCGTTGGTCCAGTCATCGCGATGCGCTTCTGCCCACTTGGATGTGTCGCCACAACGTATGGGGTAGGGGTCTCGAGAAGCTTCATTTGGTGTGGGAAGATAGATGAAGTATGCCCATCGTCGCCAATCCCCAAGATTACGGCATCGAAGATGGGGAGCTTTCGCTCGGAGGGTAGTTGCCCCCGTACAAGCTCCGTATAGCGGATAGCCTCTTCCTCGGGGATAGCCTCGCCCATGATGCGGTGCACTTGGTCGGCGGGCAGTGGTACAAATCTAAGCATTGCCTCCTTGGTCATACCATAGTTGCTCTGCTCATTGGTTGGGGGGACGCATCGCTCATCTACCCAGTATAGATGCACGCGAGACCAATTGACCTCTTCTCGTAGAGGCGAGCTAGCCATAAGCTCAAAAAGAAGTTTTGGCGTACTACCACCGGATATAGCCACATGTATATCGCCCTGCTTTGAGCCACATACGAATACCTCACGGGCTAGAGCCACAGCGGTTTCCTGTGGCGTTTGATATTGATAGATTTTCATAGCATTATAGCTCGCAGTATAGCTCCGAATTGGTTAGGTTCTTACACGGGTTGGTCCAGCTGTAGCAGTCGCCATCCATGATTTCATCACTCTGCTTGGGGCCCCAAGTGCCAGCTGGGTAGCCGTAGAGCGGGAAGTGCTCATCCTGCCAAGCCCTAAGGATTGGGTCGAAGAAGCGCCAGCTCATCTCCACGGCATCGCTACGCGTGAAGAGCGTTGAGTCCCCAAGCATACTATCCTCCAAGAGTCGTGAGTAGGCGTCGCCAGTGGCTAGTCCGCCAAGTTGGTCGTAGGTGAAGTTCATCGATACCTTCTTGACCTCGAAGCCAGAACCAGGTACTTTAGCTCCGAACTTGAGTACAATCCCCTCGTTGGGTTGGATGCGAATGATGAGCTGATTGGGGATGGATCGCCCATCTGCCCCAGCAAACATCTTGTGAGGAGTTGGCTTGAAGTGAATGACAATCTCGGTTACCTTGGTCGGCATCATTTTGCCCGTACGGATGTAGAAGGGGACACCATGCCAGCGCCAGTTGTCGATATGGAGCTTCATTGCTACAAAGGTCTCGGTACGGCTCTCAGGGTTGATTTTATCCTCGTTGCGGTAGCCTCTGTGGCATTCCCCCTTCCATTCACTCTCGGTGTACTGTCCCCGTATGACGCTACTGCGAATATCTTCGTCACTCATAGGGCGGAAGGCTTGATAAACCTTGACTACTTCGTTGCGGAATAGGTCGGCATTGAACTGCACAGGGGGCTCCATAGCTACCAATGCCACAAGCTGTGCCAGATGATTCTGTACCATATCGCGCAGAGCCCCTGTCTCGTCGTAGAAGCCTCCGCGGCTCTCTACGCCCATATTTTCTACGGCTGTTACCTCAACCCGGTCGATGTAGTTTCTATTCCATAGAGGTTCGAAGATACCATTGGCAAAGCGAAGTGCCATGATGTCTTGTACGGTCTCCTTGCCTAGGAAGTGGTCTATGCGGTAGAGCTGATGCTCTCTGAAGCATGAGCGGTATATCTCGTTGAGCTCCTCGGCACTCTTGAGGTCATAGCCAAAGGGCTTCTCGATGATGATGCGTCGAATAGGACGTGGCACACCGTCCTCGCCTCTGTGGGCATTGAGATTGCATCGGCCATCTAGTCCATCGCATTCCTCTTTGTTGAGCCCTACGGAGGCTAGATGTAGGGGAACTATCCCATAGAGCGAGGGTGGGGTAGAGAGGTAATAGATATAGTTGGCAGGGTTGTCAATCTCTTCGTCGAGCTCCTGCAGCCGGCTCTTGAGTCTGGGGTACTCCTCTTCCAGAGCAGGATCCATAGATAGGTAGTGGATGCTAGAGAGAAACTGCTCGGCTAGAGAGGCGTCGTACTCGCCCTCGGCTAAGTATTTTCTTAGGCTCTCGTCTAGATGTGGGCGATAGGAAGCATTGTTGTAGGCGGTGCGCCCTAGGCCTAGTACGGCAAATCGCTTGGGCAACTTAGCCTGCTTAAATAGTTGGTAGAGCGAGGGGATTAGCTTGCGCTTGGTCAAGTCTCCAGATGCTCCGAAGATAACCAGTATGAGGCTATCGGGTTTGGTTGGGGTATTCATTGCTCTAGCTAATTTCTTTACTGTTATTTCGATATGTATATAAGCCACTGCCTGTCGGTTTTGTTTACCCAAGGCTCAGTTCGTCTTACAGAGATGATAGCATCTTGTCGAGAAGAATAGGCATGCCATATTGTCCTCTATCTTCCTCGTCTATGAGGAGGTAGCCACTTGCGGTAGAGTCAGGGGTATAGCTCTTTGCCTCGACCAAATAGAGGTTGGCATATAGTAGCCTATGAGTTAAGCGATGTTTGAGTGTGGCCACAGGCTGCGGATGTACGAACATCTGCTCAAGGCCTTGGGAGAGCTTGCCCCAGTCTTCACTACCTAATATACCCTCTAAATCCTGTGGCAGAGCTGTCTCTACTAGGGGTAGCTCGTATAGCCCCTCCCAGATGTCGCCCTTACCTCTACGGCGAATGAGTGTGTTTACTGCGTCGCCCGAGTTGATGCGTACTAGGAAGTAATGCAAATAGCGCTCCGTAATCTTGATTTTGCCCTGTTTGATGGGGAGGTTGAGCTGGTTGCCCTGTCTATGAGCCACACATAGCCAGGCGAAGGGGCAAGTTGGGCAGTTGGGTTTACGCGGTGTACAGCATAGAGCCCCGAGCTCGATCATCGCCTGATTGTGTCGTCCTGGTTCGTCTGGGTCTAGTAGGTCTTGAGCCAATGCCCTAAATAGCTTCTGTCCGCTAGGCGTATCAATGGGGTCATCAATGCCGAGAAGGCGGCTAATCACACGATACACATTGCCGTCCACTGCGGCATATGGCAGATTGTAGGCGAAGGAGAGTACAGCTGCCTGGGTGTATGGCCCTACCCCTGGGAGACGCTTGATCTGATGAAGATCTCGAGGGATAATGCCCTCGAACTCATCGACTACCATACGTGCCGCACGCAGGAGGTTGCGTCCTCTGGAGTAATATCCTAGACCCTGCCATAGGCGTAGTACATCGTCTTCGCTGGCTCTAGCCAAGTCTTGGATAGTAGGGTAAGCGTCGATAAAGCGATTGTAGTACCCTAGCCCCTGC
Organism: Porphyromonadaceae bacterium; assembly: GCA_030528445.1. Taxonomy (GTDB): domain Bacteria; phylum Bacteroidota; class Bacteroidia; order Bacteroidales; family Porphyromonadaceae; genus Porphyromonas. Next base: position 5,794 of record JAUMYV010000053.1, read on the forward strand.
ACAACTTGTGTCTGCTGTAGGATGACCTCGGAGAGCCAGATGCGATAGGGATCCGTTGTCTCGCGCCAAGGTAGGGCACGTGCATTCTGCCCGAACCACAGAGCTAGAGAGCTACGTAGCTCTGCGAGATCTGTTGCTGATAGTATGGTTCCCAACGCCACCTACCTATTGTGCTGCTCTAGGATTGCCTTGATCGCCTCGCGCCAGTCTTCGCCATTGGCTGGGCAGTAGGTCACGAACCCTAGCTCCTCGGCCATCTGCACGTTGGCAGGTCCATCATCGATGAATAGGGTTTCGCTGGGGAGCATACCCGTCTCTTCGATCATGAGCTCAAAGATCCCCCTATGAGGCTTGACCATACCCATCTCGCAGCTAGCGAACTTGCGCGCACAATAGCTACTGAGCGGACGGCCATTGGGCAGGAAGTCGTTACTCTCGGCAAACTCCATGACGTAGGGGTTCGTATTGCTCAAGATGTGAACCGTGTAGTCTTGGCGAAGCGTATCGATGAAGTCGAACTTGTAGCTCGCGACTTCCTCCAAGAAGCCCATGTAGGCATCGTAGATTTCCTCCTGCTTGAGCTCTCGGCCTGCAAGCTGACTTAGAGCCGAGCGAAACTCCTCCTTATTCATACGTCCATCCTCTACCTGCAGGAAGTAGCCACTCTGTAGATACGGATCGAGCATCTTCTCTATATCGGGTATGCCTAGAGCGGAGAATCTACGTAGAGCCTCGTCTCTATTGAGGTGGATCAAGACACCACCTAGGTCGAATACTATAGTCTTAATCATATTTGGTCTGTAATAGTCTAGCTGTCGTCGTCGTGAGAGGGGGGCAGAGTATCAGCTACGATATGCCCAACGACTGATCTACTTAGTGAATAAAAGGTAAAGCCTCTATCTGAGGCAGTATAGGTTGGCCATCATTGTTGTCGATGACCCAAGTGGCCGAGAGAATCATCTCTGCTTGGCTCATTTGGTTGCGTATGCGAGCCTGTATGGCTTCTGCCTGTACGGCATCTCTACGCGTGGCTCGTCTGATGCGCGTATCATCGTCGGCCACGACAACTAGCACATCGTCCACCATGCGCTCCAGCACTCCACCTACCAGTAGAGCGCTCTCTATAGCACACACGCGGACTCTACACTGAGCCAATCCCTCGCGCCAGAGCGAGAAGTCCCGACGCACCGCAGGATGTACGAGAGCATTGATGCGCGCTAAGGCTATGGGATTGGAGAATATGATAGAAGCTAAGAGCGATCGGTCGAGCTTGCCATCTGCAGTGGCATAGAGGCTCTCGCCGAAGAGCCTAATGACCTCTGCCCTAAGCTCGGTATCTGTGTCGTAGAGAGTTTTGGCACGCTTGTCTGTGTCGTAGACTGGTATGCCATATGTGGCTAGTATCGCAGTGATGAGAGATTTGCCACTACCGATACCACCTGTGATGCCTACTGTCTGGATATTTGTTTGTTGCATACCATGCTATGGGGCTACTCTCTCCAAAACAAATTGAATAGCCTCAGGTTTGAGGCTGTATCGCTTGACCCAGTCTGGGTACTTGGAGAGCTCTACGGGGAGCTGACGGGGCGCTATCGTATCGGTGTCGTTCCTATCTGCTAGAGCCTCTGCATAGTTGATCGATAGTTCTACGTCTGCCTCTACGAGATCGGCATAGCGGGATCTAGGTATGGTCAGCAGAACCGTCACAGAGCTAGGTAGGGGGTGTAGGACATAGCCAGTAGGTACGCCTCTAGTCTGCACAGGCAGAGTGAAGCTCTGCTCGGTAAGCTCCTCTATGGTTACGTGCACACGTACTTGACGCGTCTGGCAATAAACCCCAGCAGGTAGTATGAGGTCTACATTGCTAGAGATACTCTGTCGAAGCTCTCTCTGTGCCAGGGCTTGGGTGCCTATCTGGTTAATGCTGTCTAGGCTCTCCTTAGTGCCGAATATCACCACATCTGCTGGGTGTAGCTCCACAGCGCTTGCCGTGAATCCTGCTGCGGTGCTTGGGTCGCTACCTAGCATGATTGGGACACGCTTGCTCACACGCTTGTGTAGTAGCACATGTATGTCGGAGACGGACTGCTGCAGCACTTGAGCAGACGAAGATAGACGCTGCTCTATCTGTGTCTTGAGTTCCTGCTTGCTGATGCCTATATATTCGCGTCCTGCGGCCTCTCTACTAGTCTTGAGGATAATGGGCTCCATACCATCTAGCGAATAGCGTATGTGCTCGAACCCCTTGTCTTGTACCTGTAGATCGAGGGTTTCTGGCACATTTCCCCCGAGAGCATTGTTGAGGGCGATGGAGTCGTAGACTATGGGAATGGATATAGATCTAACAAAATCACCTTGAAGGCGTTGTAAGATCCAAAAAACGAAGGCTACTCCTAGGAAAAAGATAAAAGTCAGCAAGCGGGAGCTACGTAATATACGTTTGCTCCCTTTGGCTGACTTTTTTACCTTGTGGGACGAGTCGCTAGAGCCTAGGTTTAGTTTCATAAATTGTATAGGTAGTGAAGAAACTAATCCGCAGATCCAAACTTGTCGGTAGGATGCTACTTCTTGCTGATGTCTTCTGTCGCGAATACAGAGTTCTTATCAATGCTTACGCGCACATTCTCTGCGATCTCGATTACGAAGTCACGCTCGTTGACGTGCTTGATTGTACCATAGATACCACCCGAGGTAACTACTCTGTCTCCAGCCTTCAGGGCGTTGCGCTTCTGTTCTACTTCTTTCTGACGCTTCTGCTGTGGGCGAATCATGAAGAAATAGAAAACAACAACGATAGCGATGATAGGCAAGAAGCTCATCCATGATGATTCCGCAGCTGCGGCTTGTAATAGGATTGGGTTCATCAGTCTTTGTCTTTAAGAGTTTATATGAATTGATTTAGTTTGAGAGTTTGATTACTGCTTGAGGATTTTCCCCTCGGCTTTGAGAGCCTTGGCGACAGCGTCTAGCACACCATTGATGAATGATGCGCTCTTGGGCGTAGAGTAGATTTTGCTGAGCTCTACGTATTCGTTGATAGAGACGTGTGTGGGGATGCTTGGGAAGTGTAGGAATTCTACGATGGCCATTTGCATGAGGATCATATCCATATCCGCTAGACGCTCTTTATCCCAGCCGTCGCTGATGTGCTGCTCAATGAGCTCTACATGCTTCTTGTGCCCGATGAGTAGCTGACGCATCAGGTGTTGGGCATAGACTTCGTCGTCGGCATCACGATAGGCTGGTAGTAGCACCTCCTCCATAGATAGCTCTTCGTCTATCCTCTTGAGCGTCTTGGCTACAAAGTCCTTGACGGTCTCTACGGCTCCCATAGAGAGCTTAGCCGATGAGTAGAGTTCACTGCTACGTGCCTCGGCGAAAGCGTTGTCCAGCTCTTCCCAGCCAGGGTGTTCCTCAAACTCGGCTTTCTCGGTTTGCTCTAGCTCGTCGTCCCAGTAGATAGATTGGCTCTCTAGATACTCGGCTAGTAGAGGATGTGGAGCAATGATAGAGCCGAAGACCTCTACCCAGAAGGCGCGATCGTTGGCGAAGTTATCCTCGCGCTCGAGATATGCTCTGTATTGTTCGCTGGCCTCTATTTGGTTGATGAGCTGGCGTAGCAGTATATCCTCTTCGCTCCAGGATAGAGCGAAGGAATTGTACCAAAGCTCTATTGGTGCACATTCGGCAATCTTCTGGGTAGCTCTATTGTGGACGAGACGCTTGTTGGGGTTGCGCTCCTCTGCTGTGGCGAGGTGCTTGGTACGACGAACCTCTTGGATCGCATCGTATCTCTCTGTAAGCTCTGGGATTAACCTCAGTAGAAAAAGATATAGGTCGTAAGTACGAGTTAGGCTTACCTTCAGCTCGGCCTCTGCAGAGGTAAGTTTCTGCTCTTCTCTGTGAAAATGTGCGTAAGCCGTTTGCAATACGCGAGTACGAATAAGTAGTCTATTGATCATATTTCCAATTCCAATGCCACAAAGATACAATAAATATATGGCCTTATGAGACCTCGGGCTTAGAGGGTTGATTCTCTGAGCATTGATTGTGATTGGGCTTATTCCTCCGAGTGGTGAAATTGAGCTACTAAAGTGGATGTGTACTGAAAAATCCAGCGAGTGTTTGTTCGGCTGTACGCTTATTTCTCCATTTAATTTTGTTTTATAAATCCATTCTTAAAAAAGTCATACCACCCGCATATCCTCTCCGGAGTATTGGCTTTCAGCAGCAAAAGCATCTCACGAGTAAATTCCAAATGTCCTAGACCATTTGCCGTAACGATATTCTCATCACTGACGGCTTGGGCTTCCACATATCCCGCTTCGTTTGTATATTTTTCTCCACCCCATTCTTTAAGTTGGTCAAGACCATTACCCGTATGCCTTACGTCATTCAGGAAACCGTGCGAGCACAAAAAAGAAGCTCCGTTGCATATTGCTCCAATGATTTTGCCTTTATCCAATGCATCTTGAACCAAGGGGGCGACAAGTTCTGCTTCGGGTGCATCCCAACGGTTGCCACCAATAAGTACCAAAGCGGCATAATCCTTCGGCATATTCTCAAAAGAATAATCGGGCAATGTTTGTAACCCACCGAAGGAACGGATCGCGTCTAATGTCGGAGCTGCCGTATAAACTTCGTATTTGATCTCACCTCCAGGTACTACTCCCACATGGAGAGCCGTGGAGAGGAAAGCTCCCTCCCAATCTGTATATTCATTTAACAGGGCAAATATAACTTTCTGTCTCATCATAAATTTATTTACGGTTCTCCGTTACTTCCTCCCGTTTTCTTCTGTAAATTACTGTCTGTTCATCTTAATGTCGGCCACGAACGGATCGCCCCGCGGTACGTGCAGGCTTTGTCACTTTGGGCTTGGCGACCTTAGCTACGCGAGATTTCGTTGCTTTGCTTGAGTTCTTGACCGAGCGAACTCGTTTGTCGCGGCTATTGCTTACCGCTTGCGCCTTGTCCTGATTTTCGCTCGGACGGGTTTTGACAGAGTCAGGGATGAATAGGCTCTGCCCAAACTTGGTCAGTTCGCCTTCGATGCGTTTACGTTCGGCTTTGAGTGAGTCTGGGGTCGTAGCGTACTGGGCAAGCGACCTATTGAGCAAGTTCTGCGTCTTGATGATTTCGCCGTGGTACATCCTCAGCCTAAAGAAGTCATCTAGCGTAGCCGTGGCAACGTTGTTGTAGCTACTGAGCATCGCCAGTTGTGCGCTTAGATGAGGGCGTATGACCTCATAGGGTAGCCAAAACAAAGGCATAGGCACCTCCCCATAGTCGCCAAGATCGTAGAGGATAGGGCAGATTGCCTCTACTTTGACATCGTAGGTTGATGTATGCTGGTCGAAGTACCAAGTCTCTTTGAGATAGTAAGCCTTAACCTCCGTAGAGGGAATATCGGGTAGGGCGACTTCGTAGCGCGCATTCCCTTTGCCTCTTCCCTCTGTGTAGGTGATGCGAAAGCGATCGAGTAGATCTTTGAACTTGAGCTCATGCTTCTGATCGAAGATTTCGGGACCATCAATATATTCGTAGCCCTTGATTTGATCTGTGGCTATGAGGCGGAAAAGCTTAGTGAAGAGATTCTGTGCCTGCTCTGTGCTTGTGGTCGGATAGTACAGGGCTGCATTGCGCTCGTCTGTTAGGTCTAGATAGCGATAGACTGTACGCTTCCAGTTGACGTGATGGAGATCTCGACTGAGTAGACGGCTCTGTTCTAGAGCTCTCTGGCTTAGCGAAGACTCAGGTATAGCTCCACGCTCTTGCTTTGCTCTAGGCTCTGTAGCACGTCGCACCGTTGCCTCTTGTGCCGAGGCACTACCGCCCCAAGCTACTACTCCTGTCAGAAGGCCAATGATTAGGGTTGTCTGTCTTAGCATCGTCATAATTCTTTAGTTGAGGATGAGCTCAAGCGGAGCTATCTTGCGCTCAATGCCATCTGCACCATGAGCGATTACCTCGGTAATGTATAGTCGTTTGCCTCTAGAGGCATTACGTATCTGTTGAATTTGTCTCTCTGAGAAATTAGCTCCTTGAGATACCTCTGGGATGGCATTGCCCATAGAGTCGAAGCTCACGATCTGGAACTTCAGCACCGTGTAGGCGACATCTAGCAGAGAGTCGTCGATAGCGGCTTTGATGCCTCCTGCAGCTAGTAGAGCCTGCTTGGCTATTCGTCCGCCCTTGAATCGCTTGGGCGAACCCGTGGTGGGGTCTTTGATGTCGATATAGGGCATAGGATCGGGTAAAGCGCGTACACGTAGGGTAGAGCGTCCCATCACAGAGGTTCGTCCGTCGGGCATTCGCGCCGAAACGGTGATGACGGCTTCGCTACCTACCTGCGATGGGCGGGCAACCCATAGGTTGCCCTGACGAGTAATAGACCCGCCAGTCATGGAGGCGACTACCGCATTGGACGGGATTCCCGGCACGGCGATGTCGATCTTATTGTCAATCCCTGCATAGAGGACGTTCATCAGTACGGGAGCGACGGTAGCCATCGGTTCGACTACTGTGTATTCGCTCGAGAACTCTCGCTGCTCAATCTGGCCAGAGGGCATCTGCATCTCGATAAATCCCTTGACTGGGAAAACGCCACTGCTACGAGTCTGTACGGTGTATAGCCCGCCTGCCTCGGCTGGTAGCTCTGTTCCCGAAACGACTATTCGAGGCGACTGCGTAGTGTCTGTACTGCTCAGTACGATTTGTGCACGATAGCTATCTCCACGCATAACGATGCGACTCTCGGGGATGACTTGCGCTACGAGACGATTAACCCTAAGATCGCCTGCATCAATGCTTTTGATGAGCGTAGAGAGTAGTTGCCCCTCGGTGTAGCGCAGGTCGTTCTGTAGCTTCGTCAGCAGAGTGATGGCAGCAGCCGAGGGCATACCAGAGAAGTTGGCTTCCTCCCACGACATGCCCGTGGGTCTACTTTGAGTGTCGAGTAGGGATAATAGACGCTGTGTGTCGGCGCTCTCTGGCATCAGGGTATGAGCAAGGGAGACGAACTGCTCGATGGAGTCGCGTAGAGCACGACCTCGTTTGCTAAGCGGATTGAGCATCACTTCGTCCGAAGCGCCTAGATAGTCACGTCGCCTTAGTGAGTCTGCCTTGGCGTTTGCGCCATCGGTCTGCTCGGCAATCATCTGCTTGAGCGTTTGGATCTGTGCAAACAAGGTATCCGCCTTTTGGCTGAGTGCTTCGCTTCGCTTGTACCACTGCTCCGTTTTGGCTGGGTTATGCTTGTAGGCATCGGCCATAGTGCGCCCGAGCGCTTCGTTTTGCTCCTCGGTCGATGCGATGCTCTGCCTGAGTCCTCGCTCCACTTTGGCGAAGCCCTCCAAAACATCCGATGATACATTGAGCGCCATCATGGCGATGAAGACGATGTACATCAGATTGATCATCTTCTGCCTATTGGCATTCCCTCCAGTATTTGCCATGGCTTAGTCCTGTGTCGTGCTAGACTGATGAGAGGTGTATGGAGCCCCCGGAGCCCCCGGCATACCCATATTGATGGTAAGTGCCTCTAGCATTCGGGCATAAACCTGATTGAGCTGACGCAGTTGCTGTGCCATACGCTCGTTCTCGCTTCGGAAGCTGTGGCTATCTACGACGGAGCTGTCGTACATCGAGCTGATTTGATGTAGGCCTGAGTTGATCTTGTCTATCGCATCAATCTGGCTACTGATGCCTTTGAGCTGAATTTCGTAGATGGTATTAAGCCCCGAAACGTTGCGTGCGAGGGTCTCCATCTGCTGGAGATACTGCTGTGAGCCCTTGCTCAGAGATTCGTAGTCTGAGGCCATAGCCTGGTAGGTGCCCATCATATCCGTAGAGACACGTGCGATGCGTGAGAGTTGCTGGGCTGCCTCGCCAAGGGCTGTGATGCCCGAGGATAGACGCTCCAACTCCTCCTCGGGGAGCAGGTCGCTGGCTACGGAGGTTGTTGTTGCCCTGCTGGTTGGATAGCCTCCTGCGTTGGTGATGGGGCTTGTGCCACTCATCGCTCCCGTGGCTGTGAGCTCCTGCTGTCTCTGTGCCTTCTCTAGTAGGTAGACTCTGCGCGCCTCCATTTCTTCTCTATCCATAGGGTTGGTAGAGTTGAGCTCGGGAAAAACTTCCTCCCAGTTGTAGGTCGGAGCTGGCTTCTCAAAGCCCGAAACGAAAAACACGAAGAACTCCGTCATCATGCTGACGAAGAGAATCTCATTGCCGTAGGGTAGGTGAAGTAGTTTGAAGAGTGCTCCCAGAATAACGAAAGCAGCTCCCCATGAATAGAAGAGATTTAGGATACGCTTCCCACGATTACTCGCAAGAAACATCTCAAGCTTATTCTTATAGCGTCTGTAGGGTTTCATTGTCTTAGTTCGTCTTGTTTATTTGCCGAAGTCGATTGCCGTACGCACACAGCGGAATCCAATGTACGAGTGTCCACGATCTTGATAGGCTGATGTGCGACTATTGGAGCGGATGTAGCGAGCGATATCCTTCCACGAACCGCCCTTGATTACTTTCTGTGCCCGGGCGTGTGGGTCGTTTTGGGCAGCGTGGTAGGTGAGCTCTGGGTTAACGTCGTCCGTTTGCTTGAGACCCGATACGCTCCATGAGGTGCTTGTCCACTCGGCCACGTTGCCTGCCATATCAAAAAGCCCGTAGTCGTTGGGGTTGAATGAGCCAACGCGCGCGGTAATCAGATGCTTATCTGCTGTATAGTCACCATCGGAAGGCTTGAAGTTGCCCAGCAGACACCCCTTGTCGGAGCGAAGATCTTCGGAGCTCCAAGGATAAGCTAGGTTTGTTTGTCCTGCACGTGCGGCATACTCCCACTCGGCTTCTGTCGGTAGGCGGAAGGCCTCTGCCACTTGCCCCTCGGGGAGCTTAACGCCCATGAGGTAGTACATTGTACGCCATGAACAGAAAGCCTGTGCTTGTTCCCAAGAGACACCTACGACTGGATAGTCGTCGTAGCCCGGGTGGTTGAAGTACATACGAGTATAGGTCTCGTTTGTGGAGTTGGGGAAGTCATTGACCCAAACACTCTCATCGGGGTAGATAGGGACGATGTATGTATTGAGGAAATCGTATTCATTCTTGAGCTCACGTGTGAGCGTCTCACGGATGATGCGACCAGACTGATCGATGTAGGCGGTGTCCTTGGCAATCATAATGGGAGCATCGTCACCCTCGTCTCTCCAGTTAGGGTTACCCTCTGGGCGACGTAGCTGATGTCGGTATAGAGCCGCGGATCGATGGTCGTAGACCTCGTAGCGGTAGAGTAGCTGCTTGGGGTCTAGCCTTCTCTCGCCCGTTACAGGGTTGGTATAGTAGAGGCTATTGATCGCTTTGAGCTCCTCGTCTGTAGCACGCTTCTCCGATGGTATCGGACGAGACCAGTCTAGCTGTGGCTTGATAGGTTCACCGTATTTGTCTTCGGTGATTTTGTAGGTTTCGTCTCCTCCGTATGCTGGGTCGGCCAGTCGTTCGCGAATGATAGAGTCTCGCACATAGTGAACGAACTGTCTGTACTGGGCATTCGTCACTTCATGGCGATCCATCCAGAAGGCATCTACCGAAATCGAACGTGATACAGCAGGCTCTCCCCATAGGCTGTCGGCTTCTTTCTGACCGAGTATGATGTGTCCGCGCGGAATCTTAACCATCCCATACGGAGCTGGTTCGCTCCAGCTAGCTAGACGAGCCCCAACAAGCTCACCCCCTACTACAGGGCGAGAAGCTCCGCAACTCGATAGTAGTGCAAAGCCTATAGATATACCGAATAGACTTACTAGACTTTTTCTCATAATTTATTCTTATACTATTCTTCTCGTATATGCTCCACCTGTTTC
>JAUMYV010000054.1 GCA_030528445.1 Porphyromonadaceae bacterium
GCCAGCACACGACGACCATTGGCAGTAGCCATACGGCTACGGAAGCCGTGCTTGTTCTTTCTCTTGCGGTTCGATGGTTGGAACGTTCTCTTCATCTCTGATATATGTAATTATAATTATACTCCTATCGATAATTGCATTCGAGGCGCAAAGTTAGTCATAAATTTGCAGAAGTCAAAATTTTAACCTGAAGCGATTTAGCACAAGGCACTCTGGAGCCATCCGATAGCACCTGGCTCGAGCTAATCAGTGTAAGGTATACCTGTTGTACTTAGCTCTCAGTAGCCACTTGCTGGGCTGGCTGAGTCTTTTTGAGGACAGTGCTTAGGGCGATATAGCCAACAACCCCCGAAACAATCGTACCGGCGAAGATCCCGAGCTTAGCTTGATTGAGTAAATCCTCGTGCCCAACCCCATAGGATAGGCTAGCGATGAAGAGCGATACCGTGAAGCCAATCCCCCCGAATACCGAGAGCGGAATCAGGTTGCGCAGGTTCATCCCTGTAGGCCAAGAAGACACTTTGAGCTTGATGGCCACCCAAGTAAATAGGCTAATCCCAACCGTTTTTCCAACGAAGAGGCCTAGGAAGATCGCCAGTGGTAGCTGAAGCAGTCCGTCGGAGGAAATCCCCTCGAAGGATACCCCTGCATTGACAAACGCAAAGATGGGCAGAACGAAGTAGCTGACGAAAGGCGCAATCATATGCTCAATCGTCTGTACAGGGCTGATGCTACGCCCAAGCGTTTTCTTCAGTTTCTCTGTTACATCAATCTGATCGTGCGAGAGGACGAGACCGCTCGAGCACTCACGATGCCCAAACTTATCAAGAGACGTGAATTGCTCACGGAGCTTGAGCTGCAGCTCTTTGATATGCACCTTGGTCGTTAGAGGCACACAGAGGGCTACAAGTACACCAGCGATCGTTGTATGAATCCCAGACTCCAGGAAGAGTAGCCAAATACCAAAGAAGGCTGTGAGGTAAAACATCGGGTTGCGCATACCCATCTTGCCAATGAAAGCCACAATGAGCAGGATGCCGAAGGCGATGAGCAGGGGAACCCAAGCCACATGTGAGCTATAGAAGAGTGCGATGATGATGATACCACCGATGTCGTCCACCACAGCTAGCGCCATCAAGAAAACTCGCAGAGAATTGGGGACACGGCTACCTAGAGCGCTGATGAGTGCAAGGGCAAAAGCGATATCAGTAGCCATAGGAATGGCAGCTCCTCGTGTAGCGGGTTCTTCGTGACAGACTGCGAAGAAAAATAGCACGGGGATAATCATTCCCCCGAAAGCTGCGATGATAGGGAGAATGGATTTCTTGACGGAAGATAGCTCCCCGACCATCATTTCCTGTTTGATTTCTAAGCCGACGACGAAGAAGAAAATTGCCATCAGACCGTCATTGACGAACTGCGCTAGGGTCATCGTGTGCCCATGATGTGAGAAGAGCTCGAAGCCGAGTAGCTTCACCTCTATCGGATAGTTGAGGATATTCTGATAGGCCTCGCTCCACGATGAGTTGGCGACAGCCACAGCCACAAGTGCCGAAATAAATAGCAACACTGAGGCATTGGGGCGCGGTAGCGAAATCCGCCTCAATGGTAGAAGCAGTTGATTAAGTCTAGTCATATTTCCGTTAATTGTAGTTATTGAGTTCGTTCTCTTGATTTAGCCCAATTGGCTAATGCGATTCAATCCGTCGAAATTGATGATGCGGATCTTCTTGCCGTCGAGGGCAATGATACGCTCGTTGGAGAATAGTGATAGCGTACGGATTGCGTTGCTTGTCGTCATATTGCTTAGTGCTGCCAAGTCTCTTCGACTCAAATTGATTGCTAGCGTCGCACCATCGGATTCGTAGCCATAGTGCTTGACCAGCATCAGCAGGGTCTCGGCCAAGCGTCCTCTAATATGCTTTTGTGTGAGGCTGATTGTTCGTTCCTCTGCTAGCTCTAGTTCTAGCGACAGTGCTTCTAGGAAGTAGTGGCAGACGCGCGTATTACTATCTAGGAGCGCTCGGATGGCCTCGACTTTAATCTTAAATATCTCGACGGTCTCATCGTAGGCGACAGCCGTGGTCTGCGTTTGCGTCTGCGCAAAAAATGGTCGAATCCCGAAGAATTGCCCTGGGCGAATCAGGCGTGTAATATGACTTCGACCGCCTACCCCCTCGCGAAGCATCTTGACTTTGCCAGAGTGTAGGTAAAATAGATAATCGATCGGATCTCCCTCCGTAAATATTCGGTCCCCATAGTGATAGGTAGCCTTATGTAGGTTGTCCTTAAGTTTACAGCGCTCCTTGTTTGAGCTTAGAGCGCTCCATAGAACCGTTAATTGTGTCGCAGGGTGATCAATATAAATCTCTGCTGCCAATACAAAACTCCTAGTTTAGTTCTTCCAACATCCTAGTATGTCACCGAATGACACACTCCTAGGGCGCAAGATACAGATTTTCTACCGTTGAGACATCATCTCTTATCGATCCTCCATCACCATCCATTGCTCGTCAGAGAGGCGAACCATCTTCAACTCTCTATTTGGGAGTTCTTTATGTCTAGCCCAGAGCGCCACTCCTTGTAGTAAATAATCCCTTAGTTTAGCGTCACTGATTCCTACTATTGACCACGCTTCGCTGATTGTTTCTAGCTGCAGCTGTACACCTAGACGATAGGCCTCGTACGAAGCCTCCACGCGTTCCAGAGCGTAGTGGGCTTGATTGTCGCTCTCCCACGAGAGCATCATCAGGAGGCTATTCATCTGCGTAAACTGGGCATATGCCAATTCGCCAGCCATCACGACTTCTGGATAGGGCATGGGGTAGCCCATATCTTGGAACACCTCCACCCAAGGCATATAGGAGGCGACTTGCCCTAGATCTGCGGGCTGTAGAGTTGATTTATCTGTAGTCATACTAGTGTTTTGTTATACATAATTGAGATCTTTCTCTATGTATGACTAACAGATTTATTGAGCTGTAGGTTGTAGAGTTGAGTATAATATCCCCCTTGGGAGAGTAGCTCCTCGTGTTTGCCTTGCTCGACGATGCGCCCCTCGTGTATGACGCAAATTAGGTCGGCATGGACAATGGTCGAGAGCCTATGGGCGATAACAATCGTCGTGCGGTCGTGCATCAGACGCTCCAGAGCGCTCTGCACCAGTCTCTCGCTTGTGGTATCTAGGGCCGATGTAGCCTCGTCGAGGATGAGGATCGGCGGATTTTTGAAGACAGCACGCGCGATGCTTAGGCGTTGTCTCTGACCTCCCGAGAGTTTTGTCCCTCTGTCGCCGATATTACTCTGGTAGCCTTCGGGCATCTGGTCTATGAATTCGCTCGCATGGGCTATGTTTGCGGCACGGTGTACGGCTGCCTCATCGGCATTGTCTACTCCGAAAGCGATATTGTTGAAGACACTATCGTTGAATAGGATTGGGTCTTGATTGACGTTGCCCATCATACCTCTAAGGTCAGTGAGGGTAAAGTCTCGGATGTCTATGCCATCAATAAGGATCTGGCCAGACTCTACGTCGTAGAAGCGGGGAATGAGATCTACGAGCGTACTCTTACCCCCACCGCTCTGCCCTACGAGAGCTACCGTCTGCCCCTTCTTGATTTTTAGGTTGATGTCTCGTAGTACCCACTCCTGTGCATAGCGGAAGGAAACGTTGCGTAGCTCAATTTCTTGCTCAAACTTCACCGCCTTGGGGTGCTCTGGATCTCTGATTGGGTTCTCTGCATGTAGAATCATATCCACACGCTCCATAGAACCCATCCCCTTGCGAATGGCGTAGACTCCTTTGCTTAGATCCTTGAGAGGATTGATGAGGCTATAGAAAATGACGAGGTAATAGATGAATGTGGAGGCATCAATCCCACTACGTCCGTCTAGGATTAAGACCCCACCATACCACAGTACGACCGCAATGGTGGCCGTACCGAGGAATTCACTCATTGGATGAGCAAGCTGCTGACGGCGGAATAGCGCCATCACCGCACGGCGAAATCTATTGTGTGCCTCGGCAAAGCGTTGCCCCATGTAGCTCTCGCTAGCGAAGGCTTTGATGACGCGTAGCCCCCCGAGCGTCTCCTCGATCATGCTCATCACCTGCCCCCACTGGGTCTGGACCTCTAGGCTGTCTCGCTTGAGTGCCTTACCTACGCGCCCCATGATTACCCCAGCCACGGGCAAGAGAATAAAGACGAATAGGGTGAGCTTCCAGCTTACAAGAATCATCATCCCTAGGTAAACGGTGATGAGAATAGGGTTTTTGAGGATGAGGTCTAGCGAACTCATGATCGAGTTCTCCACTTCGCCTACGTCGCCCGAGATACGTGCTAGCACATCCCCCTTGCGCTCTTCGCTGAAGAAGCCGAGCGGCAAAGAGAGAATCTTATTGTAGATGGCGATGCGTATGTCGCGTACGATACCTGTACGTATGGGGATCATGCAGTAGAAGCCGAGATAAGTAGCGCCTACTTTCAGCCCCGTCATCAGTACGAGGTAGAGGCTGAGAAGCACAAGCGTGTGCGACACACCATACTGATCGATGGTCTGACCAACGTAGTAGGCAAAGTTATTGTTGAGAGCATGCCCTAGATCGCTCCAGCCAGACTTACTCCACAGATCGAAGCCTGAGAGCGGGATAAGCTCTTTGGCACGCTCCTCGATCTGGAATAGAATGCGTAGGATAGGCATAACTAGCGAGAAGGCCAGCAGGTTGAGTAGTGCGCTCAAGATGTTGGCCAGAATGCTTAGTATCAGGTATGCCCTGTAGGGAGGCACGTAGAGCCTCAGTAATCGGAATAAATCTTTCAATGTCTCTAGAGTATGGATCGCCCCTTGCAGAACGCTTTGTTTGCGTGGCAAAGGTACGAAACACTTTCCTAATTTTCTTGCTCTAAGACCTCTAGGTCCTATGCCGTTCCTCTAGATCCCATAGCGGTGAGCGTGTAGGAGTCTATCCCTTGAGCAGAAGGAAGTTCTTGGAGGTTAATAGACTCTAGGGAAACCGTAAATTTGTTAACTTTGTGCGTTAAAGTAATTAAGTTACGTGTATCAATCAAATAGAAGAGGTTTTGTGAGCGTTTGGCTATGGGCGGTCTTGTTTCTGGTCGCTAGCCCATTGGTGCTACGCTCTGCTCAGTCCAAATTCGTCGTCGTTATTGATGCGGGGCATGGTGGCAAAGATCCTGGGGCGATGCGTAGCGGTCTCAAAGAAAAAGATATAACGCTCTCTGTCGCTCTCAAGCTCGGGGAGATGATCAAGGCTAACCATCCCAAG
Organism: Porphyromonadaceae bacterium; assembly: GCA_030528445.1. GTDB lineage: Bacteria > Bacteroidota > Bacteroidia > Bacteroidales > Porphyromonadaceae > Porphyromonas. The sequence goes on from JAUMYV010000054.1 coordinate 5,288, forward strand.
GTCAAGGTGCTCTACACTCGAGATAGAGATGTTTTCGTGGGTTTGCAGGCGCGTGCAGATTTCGCCAATCGGCACAAGGCTTCGCTTTTTATCAGCATTCACGTCAATAGTGCTTCCCCCTCGGCTAGAGGGACGGAGACCTATGTGATGGGACTCAATAAGCAGGCCAATAACCTCGCCGTAGCGATGCGCGAAAACGAGGTCATGCTCCTCGAGGATGACTATAAGACGACCTATAGGGGCTTTAACCCCAAGTCTACCGAGAGCTACATCATGTTCGACTTGATGCAGCACGCGTACATCAATAGTAGCATCGAGTTTGCCAATTTAGTAGAGCGGCAGTATAGCCGTCTAGGGAAGCCCAGCCGAGGTGTGCGTCAGGCAGCGCTGTGGGTGCTTAGCCAGAGTGCTATGCCTAGCGTGCTGACCGAGATTGGCTTTATCTCCAATAGCGGAGATCAGAGCTACCTCAAGGGGGCAGAAGGGCATCGAGAGATTGCTCGAGCTTTGTCGAAGGCATTTAGTCAGTATTACAAGAGACAGACCTCTACGACGCCAGCGAGCGGAGAGGTCGATGAAGACAAGGAGGATAGCTCTGCAGACTCCACTCAATCCAGCGAATCTGATAGAGCAGCCGCAGAGCCAGAAGAGCCTACAGGCACTCACTTCAGTGAGCCAGAGCAACCCTCGAGCCGAAATACAGAAGGGACGACTTATCGAGTTCAATTTATGGCACTCTCCAAGGCTATTGACCCCAAAGACAAGCGCTTCGCCAATCTAAGCAAGCCAATCAAGCGCTTCAAGGATGGAGGCCGCTATCTCTATACCTCTGGCGAGACCAAGAGTTTGTCGCAGGCACGGAAGCTACGCAAGGAGATAGCCAAGCACAAGCAGTACAAAGACTGCTTTGTCGTGGAGTTTCGCTCGGGCAAGCGCATTGGTCGTGTGCAGTAATCGACACAAAAATTAACGATCGTACAATCAAAAAGTAATAGCAATGAAGTTCAAGAAGGAAATTAAGATTGGCCTCGTAACCCTGATGGCTCTGACGCTAGGATATGTAGGGCTCAACTTTCTCAAGGGCATTGACTTATTCAAGAAGGAATCCATATTCTACACCAAATTTGAGAACCTCAACGGAGTGGCTAATGCTACCCCAGTGATGATTAGCGGTTATAAGGTAGGCGCTGTGCGCAAGGTAGACTTTATCTACATGCCTGGCAAGGGATATGGTGCGACCCTCACGCTTGCCCTAGACCCTAGTGTACAGATCCCCAAAGGTAGCCAGCTCAATATCAAGAAGAATATGCTTACTGGGTCTATCCTTACGATTGAGACTCCAGACGTACAGCCTGGTTACTTCGTGGACCTAGATACAATCCCTAGTGTAGAGGCTCCAGCCGACTTGATTGATGTGGCTACAGAGAAGCTCGTCCCCGCAGTCGAAGACGTTATTCCACATCTGATGGCTACGCTAGAGCGCCTCAACGAAATTCTTGGTAACAAGGGGATTGATGCCACGCTCACAGGGTTACAAGGTACTACTGCCGAGATGCAAAACGTGGTCAATCAGCTTAGCACGTCGATGAATCAGATGCCTCAAATCATGGGCAACGTACTCACAGCGAGTAAGAGTATGGTAGAGGTTGGGCGTAATGCCGAAGAGTTTAGGATCGACTCTGTGATCTATAACGTCAATGCTATGACGACGAATCTGCGCATCCTTAGCGAGCAGCTACGCAATCCTAATAGCACCGCTGGGTTGCTCATCAATGACGACAGGCTCTACAACCGTCTAGATAGCTTAGCCAACAGTGCCGACGAGCTGATGAAGGATCTCAAAACTAACCCCAAGAGATACGTACACTTCTCGATCTTCTAGTCGCTAGGCATGAAGCGCATTCTCATCACAGGAGCTACAGGTTTTATTGGTGGGCATCTCGTGCGGGAAGCTCAAGCCTCGGGTCTTGAGGTTTGGATAGCCCTACGCCCCGAGAGTGATAGGCAGAAGGCCGAGGCGCTGGGGGCGAAAATCATCGCACTCGACTATCGAGACGAGGAGCAGATGCGCCGAGCAATGCAGGCGCACGACACGTCGGGCGAGTGTCCGTGGCACTATGTCGTGCACAATGCTGGCATCACCAAGGCCAAAGACCCCAAAGAGTTTGACGAGGTCAATGCTGAGCACACCAAGCGGTTGTGCTCAGCATTGACCTCTTTGGCTAGTCCACCAGAGCGGTTTGTGCTGATGAGTAGCCTCAGTAGCTACGGTGTCCCCAGAGGAAATGAGCCTATTCGCGCGACTGATCGGCAGAAGCCAAACACGGCCTACGGGCGGAGTAAGATGCTGGCCGAGCAGTATGTGGAGCGTAGCGGACTGGCCTACACGATTCTCTTGCCTACGGGGGTATATGGCCCGGGAGATCGGGATTACTTACTGGCAATCAAGTCGATCGCAGGTGGGCTTAACTTTATGAGTGGACTTAGCCCACAGACCCTCACCTTCGTCTATGGCGAGGATGTGGCTCGGGCTGCTCTATTTCTACTTGCCGAACCGAAAGCGAGGAACAATCGCTATATCATCTCTGATGGGGCGACCTATACAGACGAGCAGTTCGGGCGGCTAACACAGAGGCTTCTAGGGCGTAAGCATTGCTTGCATCTAAGGGCTCCTCTCTCTCTGCTGTGGAGTATCTGCCAGATCGGGTCTCTCTGGACCAAGCTGAGCGGACGGATGACGCCACTCAATCGGGATAAATATCCCATCCTTTCGCAGCGCTCGTGGCGGTGCGATGCCAGTCCGCTTATGGAGCTTGGCTTCGTCCCGAAGTATCCTCTAGAGCAGGGTGTCGAGGCTACGATACAGCACGCTCGGGCTATGAATAGCATTTAACATTTGATTATGAATACAAGACGACTATACGCCCCGATCGTGGGGCTGGCGCTGCTCGCTTTGGGCGCATGTAGCCAAACCAAAGAGAGCGTGGTCGAGCGCGATCTGCTCGCCTACGTTGATCCCTTCATTGGCACAGGTGGCCACGGACACACTTTCCCGGGGGCAACTCGCCCCAACGCTATGGTGCAGTTTAGCCCAGATACCCATCTGCTAGGTTGGGAGGCAAGTAGTGGCTACCACGAGAGCGATAGCCTAATTTATGCTTTCAGTCTAACCCACCTAAGCGGTACAGGGATTGGCGATCTAGGCGATGTAGCGCTACTGCCTTACTCGGGGGTAGATAGCCTCAAGCCTGTGGCACGCTTCAGCAAGGCGAACGAGGTTGCTACTCCGGGCTATTACTCGGTGTATCTAGAGAACTTTGGTATCCAAACTGAGCTAACCTCCACCGAGCGCGTGGGACTGATGCGCCTCAAGTATGAGCTACAGGATTCCAATCGCAACCTAGTGCTCGACCTAGGGCACATTCTACAGCCCAACTGGGGACATAAGGTGCTCAAGAATGATCTCCAGATCGTCAACGACTCTACGATTCGCGGTACTTATTATACCAAGGGTTGGGCAGATCAGCATCAGATGAGCTACACCATCCATCTGAGTACTCCCGCCGATAGCATGGTGCTCTACCGTAATGGGCAAGGTAGCCGAGTAGATCTGCCACTTAATCTCTGCGATACGGCAGACCTCAAGCTCCACCTCTATCTACCACAGGGGACAGAACCCGTGCTCGTCAAGACTGGCCTCTCGCACGTTAGCCCCGAACAGGCGGAGAAGAACCTCGCAGCCGAACTCCCACACTGGGATTTCGACCGCATACATCAGGAGAGCCGCCAGATTTGGCGTGGCGTATTGGGCAAAATCCAGATTGAAACCCAAGACGAAGCTGTGCTGAAAAACTTCTACACGGCTATGTATCATGCCCACATTGCGCCCTTCAACTACCAAGATGTAGATGGGCAGTTCCGTGGGATGGATAAGCAAGTGCATCGAAACGCCCGCCCCGAGGACGGACACTATACCGTATTCTCCCTTTGGGATACCTACCGCACTTTGCATCCGCTGCTGACAATCATCGACCCCGATCGTGCACTTCGCTATGGGCGTAGTTTGGTCTCGGACTATCAAGAGGGAACAATCCTGCCTCGCTGGCCACTGGCGGCCAACTATACGGGCTGTATGCCTGCCTATCACTCTGTGAGTGTGCTGGCGGATTTGGTCGCTAAAGGTTTGGCTACTGGCGAAGACCTCAAACTATGGGCAGAGGCAGGGGTGCGTAGCTCGGTTTATCGTGCCGATTTGGCCGAGAAGTTCTCTGGCACTCGTGAGCTAGATCTCATCACACGTCATCCATACTTCAAGGAGACTCAGGGCTTCATCCCTGCCGATTCGCTCCCCGAGTCAGTCTCGTGGGCGGTAGAGATGGCGTACGACGACTGGTGTATCGCACGCATTGCCGAGGCTGCAGGGCTAGACTCTTTGGCTCGTGAGTACGACAAGCGCGGTCGATACTATCAGCGCTATTGGGATAAAGAAACCAATCTCATGCGCCCCGTGATGGCAGGCGGTAGCTTCCGTACGCCTTTTAATCCGCGTTATTCGGCACACATGGAGAGTGACTACACCGAGGGGAATGCCTACCAATGGAGCTTCTACGCCCCACATGATATGCAAGGCTTCATCAAGACGATGGGTGGCAGAGAGGTGCTAGAGGCCAATCTCGATACACTCTTTACCACGTCGTCTCGCATTGACGGAGAGAAGCAGTCGGGCGATATTACAGGTCTGATTGGCCAGTACGCCCACGGCAATGAGCCAAGCCATCACATCGCCTATCTGTACAACTACACCTCTAGCCCACACAAGGGACAGGCTCTGCTCGACTCGATCATGTACACTTTCTACCAGCCTACGCCCGACGGCATCATCGGCAATGAGGACTGCGGACAGATGTCTGCTTGGTACGTGATGAGTGCTCTGGGCTTCTACCCCGTTTGTCCAGGTTTGCCAGAGTATCAGATTGGTCGCCCTATCGTAGACGAAGCGCGTATCGCTGTGCGTGGAGGTACTTTTACCATCAAGGTTAAGAATAATAGCAGATCCAATAAATATGTTGCCTCTGTGAAGCTGGACGGCAAACCACTCGAGGGGCTAACGCTGCAGCATGGTATGATTCGTGCAGGTCGCGTCCTCGAAATAGAAATGACGGACAAAGTCTAGCTAGTCTATGAGTAAAATCATCATCTATTCGCTCCTGCCACGCCTGTGGGGGAATGACTGCCTCGAGCCTAAGCCTTGGGGAAGCTACGAGGAGAATGGTTCGGGCAAGCTCTCGGATCTTGACGAGCAAGCTCTAGCCTACATCCGCTCTTTGGGCGCAACGCATCTGTGGTGTATCGGTCTGCTGGAGCATGCTACGGCTACGGCTTGGCCTGGTATCCCTGCCGATGCGCCCGATATGGTCAAGGGGATTGCTGGCTCACCCTATGCCCTTAGGGATTACTACGACATTGCGCCAAGTCTGGCGGATGACGTCTCTCGGCGCATGCCGGAGTTCGAGGCCTTGCTAGAGCGAGTGCATCGCTCGGGGCTTAAGCTACTGATAGACTTTATCCCCAATCATGTGGCGCGTTCGTATCACTCGGATGCTCACCCTGCTGGCGTTGTGGATCTAGGAGCCGATGATGATACTACGAAGCACTTCGACAACCAAAACAACTTCTACTACTTCCCCGGGGAGGTGCTACACTTGCCCCAAGGAAGGATCTGGGAGGAGTCGCCAGCCAAAGCTACTGGCAACGACTGCTTCTCTGCCTATCCTAGCCAAAACGACTGGTACGAGACAATTAAGCTCAACTACGGCGTCGATTACCTAGGCGGAGGTCATCACCACTTCGCCCCCATTCCCAAGACATGGATACGGATGCTGGAGATTCTGGACTTCTGGGCTAGTAAGGGGGTAGACGGCTTCCGCTGTGATATGGCCGAGATGGTACCAGAGGCCTTCTGGAGTTGGGCTATTCCTCAGCTCAAAGAGCGGTATGGTGCCGACCTGTGCTTCCTTGCCGAGATCTATCAGTCACACCGATATGCCAGCTATCTGCACGCAGGTTTCGACTATCTCTACGACAAGGTAGGTGTGTACGATACACTTAGGGCGATTATGCGAGGCGAATGCTCAGCCAGTGCTTTCGATGCTGCTAGAGATGCTGTCGCAGACAATCAGTCAGCTATGTGCTACTTCCTCGAGAATCACGACGAGCAGCGCATCGCCTCCGATTTTTTCGCCTCTTCCCCCCTTCTTGGTATACCTGCTCTCGGTGCTTCATTGCTCTCGGGTGGCAATCCGTATTTGCTTTACTTCGGTCAAGAACTGGGTGAGCCAGGGATGCAGGCTGAGGGCTTCAGTGGCGTAGACGGGCGTACAACGATTTTTGACTATTGGTCACTTGGGTGCATTCAGCGCCTAAGAGCCGACTACTTGGGAGGCGAACTGACAGAGCAGGAGCGCCACATCCTAGAGAGCTATCAGCAGATTCTTGCTATTGCCCAGAGCGAACCGCTTGTCTCCTCGGGAGCTTACTATGGGCTAAACTTTGTTCAGGGCACAGGCTACGACACCGATCGCTGTCTGAGCTATCTGCGCTATGCCGATGGCGCGTATTTACTTGTTGTGGCTAATTTCTCCCACGAGGCTAGGGTGCTCACCATTAGTCTGCCAGAGTTCGTCCTTGAGCATATTTCGCTTCCGAGCAATACGCCACTGCGTTCAGAGGATCTACGCACGGGTGCATGTGGCATCACGACGCTTACTCCCTACGCGCCGTGGCAGCTGACTATCGAAGGCTATGGACTCAAGTTCATCAAGCTGACGAGACTCCAAGATTAGGCGCATCAATCCCTATCAGATATGAAAATCTTAATCATCGAAGACGAACCAGAACTCCTAGAGCTTACCAAAAAAGCTCTAGAGAAAGAGCGCTACATCGTAGAGGTCGCGGCCAACTACCGTCAAGCGATGGAGAAAGTAGGCGTGTACGACTACGAGTGTATCTTACTGGACCTTATGCTCCCCGACGGCGACGGGCTTACTCTGCTCAACGAGCTCAAGAAAATGCGCAAGCGAGATAGCGTGATTATCGTCTCGGCTCGTGGATCTGTAGAGGACAAGATACAGGGGCTAGAGTTGGGTGCAGACGATTATTTGGCCAAACCTTTTCATCTCTCCGAGCTTATTGCACGCATCAAGAGTGTCATCCGTCGCAAGCACAACGATGGCGAGACTACGATCAGTCTCGGCAACGTGGAGATCTTCCCCGAGAGCTTCGGTGTGCAAGTAGCGGGCGAACCCCTAGAGCTCAACCGAAAGGAGTATGACATCCTGCTCTACTTCGCCAACCGATGCGATAGGCTGATCAATAAGAGTGCGATGGCTGAGGCCATCTGGGGTGACCACATCGACCAAGTGGATAACTTCGACTTCATCTATGCCCAGATCAAGAACCTGCGCAAGAAACTCAAGGAAGCAGAGGCTAGCATCGAGATTAAGTCTGTCTATGGCATAGGCTATAAAATGACTGTGCTCTAGCATTATATCAGCCCGATGAAGCTCATTCACCACACTGTATCTAGACTCGCTGTCTCCCTGAGTATCGTATTGGCACTCTGGGCTGTATTTTTTTACTTCGCGATGATCAACGAGGTAACGGACGAGATCGACGATTCTCTAGAGGACTACGCCGAGCTACTCATCGTGCACGCTCTCTCTGGTGAGGAGCTCCCCTCGGAGCATACCAATAGCAATAATCAGTACTATTTGTCGCCCATCTCTGCCGAAGAGGCTCATCGAAAGCCGCATATCACCTATGCCGACTCAATGGTTTACATCCCGCTCAAGCGCGAGACCGAGCCCGCACGCATCATGACCATTATATACAAGGATGGTATGGAGCAGTACTACGAGCTAGTGGTATTTACCCCAACAATTGAGAAGCAAGATCTCATGGGGGCAATACTTTTTTGGGTCGTTTCCCTCTATCTCTCGTTGCTGGTGGTGGTGATGGTCGTCTCTACGCTCATCTATGAGCGCAACAATAAGCCTCTCTATAGATTGCTCAAATGGATGGACCAATATCGAGTGGGGCAGAGTAATGTTCCTCTAGATACAGAAACCGATATTGTTGAGTTTCAGAAGCTGAATGAAGCAGCCCTAAGGCAGGTCAAGCGCTCCGAAGAGGTGTTCGAGGAGCAGAAGCAATTTATTGGTAATGCCTCCCACGAGATCCAGACGCCTGTGGCGGTTAGTATGAACCGCATCGAGACATTGATGCAGGACGAAACGCTCACGGAGTATCAGCTGAGCGAATTGGCCAAGACTTACCAAACGCTCGAGTTCCTAAGCAAGCTCAATAAGTCCCTGCTCCTGATCTATCGTATTGATAATCATCAGTTCGCCGACCGGCAACCTATTGATCTGAATGCTCTGCTATACCGCTCTCTCGAGGACTACAAGGAGGTCTATGATCACCTAGACCTATCCGTTTATATACAGGATTTTGGGACGCTACGTCTAGTCATGAATGATGTGCTGGCCTCTATTCTGATCAATAATCTGCTTAAGAATAGCTTCGTACACAACGTCCCACAAGGCAAGATCTTCATCGAGATAACAAATCAATCGCTCACGATACGCAATACGGCCGAGGCAGGTGCTCTAGATCCTGATGCTATTTTCGAGAGATTCTATCAAGGCTATAAGAAAAAAGGCTCTGTTGGTCTAGGATTGGCTTTGGTTAAGTCGGTCTGTGATATGGAGCAGCTCTCTATCCATTACTACTGGAGGGATAATCTACACTGCTTCGAAATCAGAAAAGCAAAAAAAGAATAAAAATTATTATCATTTCAAATTCCTTTCAGAATTGAGCCCTAATTTTGCCCCTGTAAACTGAAATAAACAATTCAACTAACAGAATAAATAAGGAATAAAGAAATGAGAAAATTTTTGGGTTTAGCACTTGTTGCTATCATCGCTTGTACAGTAGCATTCGCTGGTCAAGATAGAATCATCCCTTTCGAGAACCTACCTAAGAAGGCTCAGGTTTTTGTCAAGCAATACTTTGGCAATCAGTCTATCAGTCTGGTTAAGCAGGAGACAGAGATTCTCTCCAAGACGTATGATGTCATCTTCGCTAGTGGAGATAAGATTGAGTTCGATGGCTCGGGTCAATGGAAGGAAATTGACTGCCGCACAGAGCTCCCCGAGGGTGTCGTGCCTGCTGCTATCAACGATTATCTGATTCGCAATCATCCCAACCTCCCAGCACGCAAGATCGAGAGACAGTTTAGAGGTCGCTTCGAGGTGAAGCTTGCCAATGGGCTAGAGCTTACCCTAACCTCATCTGGCCGTGTTGTTGGGGTAGATGATTAATGGTTTGATTTTAAGTATAGTAATTCACCAATTTACGACATATTATCTTATGAAGAAGCAGATTCTAGTGGCTCTGCTAGCCATGGCTACACTTGCATCGGTAGGATGCTCCAAGGATGATGCAAGCAATATCCTTGTTTCGCCAGACTATACAGCTCAGGGCGAGGTTTCTAAGCTCCCAACAGAGGCTCGCCAATTCGTAGCACAGTACTTCAAGGGCTACTCTGCTAGCGAAGTCAAGATAAATGCAGAGGAGACGGAAAACGGGTCACTCTACACGAGCATCCTAGAGAAGACAGACTTAGAGCTTCGCGCCACAGTTGTCCTGCCCTCACGTGTGAAGATTGAGTTCGATCGCAATGGTCAGTGGAGAGAGATTGAGTGTCTCATTGATGGAGCTGCTCTGCCTGCCAATATCCTAGCTATCCTTCCTGCTCCAATCGTACAGTACGTACAGCGCAACTATCCTGGCATAGGTATCCACGAGATCGAGCGCAAGTCTTATGGCTACAAGGTAGAGCTTGTCAATGATAAGGAGATTCTTTTCGATCGCAACGGTGAGCTTCTTAGCGACAACAAGAAGGGGCAGCAGCCACAGCAGCCTAATGGCAACCAGCTAGACAACAAGGTGCAGTCCTTCGTTCGTACTCATTTCCCCTCTTATAAGGTTGCTTACACTAAGAACGATCGCGACAATGGCGTTGAGCGTCGTAAGGTTTACATCCGCAAGAGCTACTGGCAGAGCTTCAAGCTCGTATTCGATATGCAGGGCAATTGGCTAGAAGTTGAGGGTGATGACTATGGTCGCACTCCGGTGCCTGCCTCGGTGATAGGGCTCCTGCCACAGGGCGTTGTAGATGTGCTCTCCAGAAGCTATTCCTCTAGACCTGTTACTTCTATAGAGAAGAAGGTATCTGGCTACAAGATAGAGCTAGCTGGTGATGTCGAATTGTACTTCGATAGGGA
>JAUMYV010000055.1 GCA_030528445.1 Porphyromonadaceae bacterium
ATTCATCAAAATAGTTACAACTATTCCGTGAAATAGTTATAACTATTTTCATTGGTAGTATTACGCACAAACGGATGGGCTAATAGCTCTTTGAGGTAGAGGATCTCCTCAAGGAACTTGCTGCTTGGTAAAACTATTTGGCTATAAGTGCTTTTGCCCAGTCGTCGGGTTTGAAGCCGACGAGGACGAAGGCATCCGAGATGAGTAGTGGACGCTTGACGAGTTTGCCGTCAGAGGAGAGCAAAATGATTTGTTCGGCTTCGGTCATTGTGGGGAGCTTGTCTTTGAGGCCTAGTTCTCTGTAGAGGACACCGCTCGTGTTGAAGAATTTCTTGACGGGCAAGTTGCTCAGAGAAATCCAGGCAATCAGCTCATCAAGTGTTGGTTGCTCCTGGACGATATGGCGCATTTCTACTTCGATGCCTTGCTCTGCAAGCCACTTCTTAGCCTTCTGACAAGTGCCGCAGGCTGGATATTGTATGAATAGCATTGTTTGATACCTAATGAAATTATGTACACAAAGATAGAGAATATTGAAGTGTGGAAAATTGGCGTTGTTTATCAGTATAGTATTTGACCTAGAGGAGTAATGTATTTTCAAAAAGATCTAATCTCGATTTGGTTTGGTAGCCTAGTGCTAGAGGGCGACGGCAAGGACGTAGCTCTCGGTGTGCATTGCTTCCACTTGTATGAGCTCCTTGTCGTCTATGATTTCTAGGGTTAGGCTGTAGCTGGTGTCGTCTGGAGTGTGTAATCCTGTGAGCTTGAATGTGTGGAGCGATTTGCTAGGTGGATTGATGAGTTTATATGCCGCTTCTTTGGCAGACCATAATAGATGTAAGGCGATTAGGGGAGAGCCTGTCGCCTCGAGTAGCTTGTATTCCTCGTTCGAGCAAAATCGGCTACGTACACGTGGCACTTGCTCGCCTAGCTCCTCAATATCCACCCCGAGGGGGGCATGAGGCGACGAGCCGAATAGGACGTGCGTGCCACTATGGCTAACGCTGATGCGTTCATTGGGGTAATTGCCTAGATAGGGTGCTCCATCGGCATCGTGTCGGTAGTCGACTTCGCCATGATAGACGCTCTGCAGTAGGATGTGGAGCGTTCGTTGCTCTGCCTCACGGCGCTTCTCTCCCTCTTGTCTAGAGATTGGGCTAAGAAAAAGCCGGACCTCCGACGGAAGCCTGGGTATGGTGATGCGTGATATAGCCGACATATTAGACTGTAGTAGGGGGAATGAGCAGAATCGTGATGATACGGAATTTCTCTAGCTCCGTGACGCGCAGGCGCCAATCTCCAGCCTGTACAGCATCCTGCAGGCGAGGCAGGTCTTGCTTGATCTCTAGATACAATCCGCCGAGGGTATCGACTTCCTCTTCGCACTTGCCGAAGGTTCCTGGCTCTAGGTCAAGGTAGCGTAGTACATCGCCTAGAGGCGTTTTCGCCTCAAAGAGGTAGCTCCCGTCAGCCTGCTTCTTGTAGGGCAATTCTTCTTCGTCGTATTCGTCCGAGATATTCCCTACGATTTCCTCTAGGATATCCTCCATCGTCACCAATCCGCTCGTACCTCCATATTCGTCTACGACTATCGCCATGTGTATCTTGTTGCTCCTAAGCTCCTCGAGCAGGTCGTCTAGGGGCTTGTTTTCGGGGACGAAGTAGGCGGGACGCATCAGGCCTGTCCATTGGAAGTCGGCAGGTTTGTCCTTGTGCAAGATGAGATCCTTGACGTATATGATACCTCGGATGTTGTCTTCGGAGGTTTCGTAGACGGGGATGCGAGAGTAGCCGCAGTCGAGGGCGAACTGAAGCATGCGATGGAAGTCCCAGCTGATATCAATGTCGAGCATATCAATGCGAGGTACCATAATCTCACTGGCGGTCTTGCCGTAGAAGCTGATGATTTCTTCAAACATCGTTTTCTCCTCGACTTTCTTGTCGTTGAGCAGGTCTACGGCTTGGCTCAGATCGTCCATGGAGATGTCGTAGCGCTTGCGCTGCATCCGCTTGGTGATGATCTTGGTGGAGCGCACGAGGAATGAAGAACATGGGCTAAGGAGCTTGTCTACAAGACGCATGTAGGGAGCAGAGGTACGGCTAAAGCCCAAAGGGTTGGACTGCGCATACACCTTGGGGATAATTTCGCCGAAGAGCAGGAGCAGTAGAGTCAGGATAACCGTCTGGAAGATGAAGCCTAGCACCATCGCTTCGCTGAAGTCGAAGATTAGGCTGAATCCGTAGCCCATCAAGATGACAATCGCAATATTAACGAGGTTGTTGCCGATAAGGATCGTGGCGAGCAGTCGCTCGGGATCGCTCAGCAGTCGGTAGAGAGCTTCGTCGGCAGGATGCTCTCCGCGACGCACATCGTCTAGCTCGGCAGGGCGTAGCGAGAAGAATGCCACTTCGGACGAAGACATAAAGCCAGAGGCAAAAAGTAAACCAGCTCCAATGGCTAGGGCTACCCATGCGCCAATGGGGATATTTGGATTGATAATATCGCTGAACATGGAGTCAACCATAGGTGATATGATGCGTAATCGGAACAATTAATATCGATGCAAACTTAGTACAAAAAGTTTACATATCCCTCTGTGTTTCCTATCATTCCTCCCCTAGGCATATTGGATTGAGGCGCAATCAAGCGAAAAAAAAATCCTAGATGTTTTGGTAAAATGGATTTTATCCTTACCTTTGCGTCGCAAACGAAACGAACGGGATGTAGCGCAGTCCGGTTAGCGCACCTGCTTTGGGAGCAGGGGGTCCCAGGTTCGAATCCTGGTATCCCGACGATTGCAAGGTCTAGAAGTCATACTTCTGGGCCTTTTTTCGTTTGTAGGGTTTGGCTCTATCGGTCAATAGCGCATGTGTATTTGGTGTTAGTAGATGTAGATGCTTGGTCTGGGGGTACTATTTCTAGTACCATACTTTTTACATACGTAGTAGTCTCTGGGGTTTGTAGTCGTATCTGGAGTTCTATCTAGTGTTTTGTTTGTAGTAAGTTGTTGTAGTGGCGGTACGCTAGTTTCTTACTATCTTTGTGGATAAATCAAAATGATGATTTTGTAAATCATGAGCGAAGAAATCAAAGACAACGCTGCGGGTGCCGATTATTCGGCCAGTAGCATTCAAGTACTAGAAGGGCTAGAAGCGGTGCGCAAGCGCCCAGCCATGTATATCGGAGACATTGGAGAGAAGGGCTTGCATCACCTCGTCTACGAAGTCGTAGACAACTCGATTGACGAAGCTCTGGCTGGTTACTGTACAGATATTCACGTTGTCATCAACGAAGATAACTCCATAGAGGTACACGACAATGGTCGTGGTATCCCTGTGGACATTCACGAGAAGGAAGGCAAGAGCGCCCTAGAGGTGGTACTCACGGTGCTGCACGCAGGAGGTAAGTTCGACAAGGGCTCGTACAAGGTTTCGGGCGGTCTGCACGGGGTCGGTGTGAGCTGTGTGAACGCACTCTCCACATATCTCAAGGCCATCGTACATCGCGATGGCAAAATCTACTCGATGGAGTTTAGCTGTGGTATCCCAACCACAGAGCTCAAGGTCATCGGTGAGACCGACCGCACGGGGACGACCGTCATCTTCAAGCCCGATACCTCTATATTTATTGTAGGGGAGTATCAGTTCAAGATCCTATCCGACCGTCTGCGTGAGCTGGCTTACCTCAACGCTGGCATTCGCCTGACGCTTACCGACCGTCGCGAGCAGAACGAGGATGGTAGCTACAAGAGTGAGAGCTATCACTCCGAGGATGGGCTCAAGGAGTTCGTTCGCTACATCAATCGTAGCAAAGAGTCGTTGGTGGAGGATATCATCCACATCACGACAGAGAAGCAGGGCGTCCCCGTAGAGGTCGCGATGACCTACAATACTTCTTATACGGAGAATGTGTACAGCTACGTCAATAACATCAACACGATCGAGGGGGGGACGCATCTGGCGGGTTTCCGCCGTGGTCTGACGCGTACGCTCAAGAAATACGCTACCGACTCCAAGCTCCTAGATAAGGTTAAGGTGGAGATTACGGGGGATGACTTCCGCGAAGGGCTTACCGCAGTGGTGAGCATCAAGGTAGCAGAGCCTCAGTTTGAGGGGCAGACCAAGACGAAGCTCGGGAATAACGAAGTGATCGGGGCGGTAGACGTCGCCGTGAGCGAAGCCCTAGAGAATTACCTTGAGGAGCACCCCAAGGAAGCTAAAATCATCGTAGATAAGGTTGTGTTAGCTGCTACGGCTCGCCATGCTGCTCGTAAGGCACGCGAGATGGTACAGCGCAAGTCTCCGCTCTCTGGTGGCGGATTGCCTGGTAAGCTCGCCGACTGCTCGAGCAAAGATCCTGAGCAGAGTGAACTATTCCTCGTCGAGGGGGACTCGGCTGGTGGTACAGCCAAGCAGGGACGCGACCGAGAGTATCAGGCTATTCTCCCTCTTCGTGGTAAGATCCTCAACGTAGAGAAGGCGATGCAGCACAAAGTGCTCGAGAGCGAGGAGATCCGCAATATCTACACGGCTCTGGGTGTAACCATCGGCACGGAAGAGGACAGCATGGCGCTCAACCTCTCCAAGCTTCGCTACCACAAGGTAATCATCATGACCGATGCCGACGTGGACGGTAGCCACATCGCCACGCTTATCCTGACCTTCTTCTTCCGCAATATGCGTAGTCTCATAGAGAATGGTTACGTCTACATTGCTACGCCACCACTCTATCTCTGCCGACGAGGCAAGGAGCTGGAGTACTGCTGGACGGAGCAGCAGCGACAGGCCTTCATCGACCGAGTGGCCGACGGAGACGAAGGCAAGGTACATGTACAGCGCTATAAGGGTCTCGGTGAGATGAACGACGAGCAGCTCTGGGAAACCACGATGAATCCAGAGAATAGAACGCTCCACCGCATCACAGTAGAGAATGCTGCCGAAGCCGACTCAATCTTCTCTATGCTCATGGGCGACGACGTTGGTCCTCGTCGTGAATTCATCGAGGCTAACGCGACCTATGCGCGTATTGACGCATAAATAAGGATTCATCTTATGAAACTCAACGATCTATCTCAAGCCGTACGAGCTTTGAATCAAGAGGTAGACCAACATCTCGGGAGGGGCCATTCGGTCTCTCCCGTTTGTCTTGGTAAGCCTCGTATCGGGATTACAGTCAATCATACGCAGTATGGCTCATCGCTCGCCAGAGCCTATTCGGATGCAATCGTCAGAGCTGGGGGCGTTCCCCTTCTGCTTCCCCTTACCGATGATATCGAGACACTGCTAGAGAGCTTGCAGAGCTTAGATGGCTTGCTCCTCTCGGGAGGTAGCGACCTTAACCCAATCTATCTAGACGAGGATCCCATACGTGGGCTAGGAGAGGTTGACCCCGAGCGAGATCGCTACGAGCTCATCCTCATTCGTCTAGCCACTCGCCTCAGTATGCCTATACTCGGCATCTGTCGTGGGCATCAGCTACTGGGCGTTGCCTATGGCTCTACACTGTTTCAGGACATCGTTGGTCAATATACGGTGGAGTATGCAATAGATCATTCGCCCAAGATTCCTAAGACCATTGGTGCGCATCGGCTGACGGAGATTACACCCCGCGGACGCTTGGCGGATATTCTCGGTGTCGAGGAGGGCGAGGACATTTACGTCAATAGTCTGCATCATCAAGCCCTCAGAGAGGTGCGTCCGCCTTTCGTAGAGCACGCGATGGCTGCCGACGGCATCAACGAGGCGATCGACGCTTACCCAGAGCTGGATATTCTGGCCGTGCAGTGGCATCCCGAGCAGATGGTCGCTGGGGGCGATGCCCGTCAGCTCAGGCTCTTCGCACATATCGTGGAGCGCGCTCGGCTGTATCGCAGGGCTCGTCAGTTCCACACCGCCGAGCTAACGCTCGATTCGCACACCGATACGCCGATGTGCTTTGCGCCAGACTTTAGGCTTGGAGAGTATGGCTCCACGCTTGTAGACCTACCGAAGCTAGAGCTCGGGCAGATCGATGCCACTATTATGGTCGCCTACTTGCCACAAGGCGATCTGTCGGACGAAGCACACGATCGGGCGATTGCTTATGCCGAGGGCAAGCTCGCAGAGCTGCATCGTCAGGTTGGGCTCTATCCCGACCGTGCTTGTATCGCTCGCACAGCGACAGACATCAGAGAGGCGAAGAGACAAGGGCGCAAAGCCATTGTCCCTGCCATAGAGAATGGTTATGCGATTGGAGAGAGAATAGATCTGCTACAGCACTACCGCGATCGCTACGGCATCGTCTATATAACGCTGTGCCACAACGGCGATAACGCCATCTGCGACTCAGCGCGCAAGAGCGATCGGATGCACGGCGGACTTAGTCCATTCGGGCGAGAGGTTGTCCGAGAGATGAACCGCCTCGGTCTGATGATAGACCTTAGCCACACGGGAGAGGAGACGGTGGCCGACGTGCTGGAGCTAACCACACAGCCAGTGATTGCGAGCCATTCCTCTGCTCGAACGCTCTGTGATCACCCACGTAATCTCACCGACGATCAGATCCGAGCCATTGCCCGCAGGGGAGGAGTCGTCCAGATTTGCCTCTATGCTGGCTTCATCAACCAAGACGAACAGCAGGCCAGCCTACTCGATGCAGTGGAGCATATCGAGCACGTCATCCGAATCGCAGGGATTGAGCACGTAGGTATTGGCTCGGACTTCGACGGAGATGGCGAACTAATCGGCTGTCGCTCTAGTCTAGACCTCGTGCGCATCACGATGGAGCTACTAGCTCGTGGTTACGACGAAGAAGATTTAGCTCTGATTTGGGGTGGCAATTTCCTACGCGTCATGGAGCAGTGCCAGAGCTCTGCCGAAGCGTAGGGGCATTCTCTGAAGTTCATAGCATCATCAGCTCAGCTTCTAAGCGGGATTCGCTTTTGGATCCCCCTTAGGGTTGAGCTGTGTTTGTGTAGAAGATATAGCTTCAGTATAGAGCTAAATTTATCGATACCTTTTCTTTTATAGATATTTACGTATTAGTTTCTGATTTATTCAATCGAAATAATACTTATCTTTGTCGCTGGATTTTTCCGAGTCTAGGAGATTATATAGAAGTTGATATTAATCATTTACAAACAACTATCAGACAATGACTAAACGGAATTGCCTCCGTCAGTTCAAGGCCTCGAGTCCGCTTTGGCGTATGCTCACCCTGCTTGTGTTGCTTGGCCTCAAGCCGAGTGTCGCTACGGTACAGGCTCAGCAGTCTACCGCCAAACACTACACGATTAGTGGCCATGTGGTCGATGCCGAGAGCAAAGAAATTCTAATCGGTGCGACGATCTATGCGCCCGAAACCAAGCAGGGTGCCTATACCAACTCCTATGGGTTCTTTAGTTTTAGCCCCAGCAAGCCGATTCGCTCTATCCGAATTTCCTACATCGGTTATGAGACGCAGACCATTGACCTTGACCTCAAAGCTGATACGACGCTCACCATTGAGCTCGACCCCAAGGGGCTACTGCAAGAAGTAGTTATTACTGAGGAGCGTCGACAGCTACGCGCGCCTCAAGCTGGAGCTATCGAGGTGCCCGTGCATATCATCAAGACGACGCCTGCCCTACTTGGGGAGAATGACCTGATGAAGGCTCTACAGATGATGCCCGGTGTGCAGAGCGGGAGCGAAGGTAGTGCCGGTGTACATGTGCGCGGTGGTGGCTCAGACGAGAACCTGATCCTACTAGATGGAGTATCGCTCTACAGCGTCGATCATCTGTTTGGCTTTTTCTCTGTATTTACTCCCGAGGCTGTGAAGAAAGTAGACCTATACAAGGGTAACTTCCCTGCTCGCTTCGGCGGACGCCTCTCCTCTGTGATTGACGTGCGTACCAATGACGGTAATATGCAGAAGTACAAGGGAGCCTTCAGCATCGGGCTCATCTCCTCCAAAGCTCAGATCGAGGGGCCAATCATCAAGGACAGAACGAGCTTCAATCTAGCCGTTCGTCGCACCTACCTCGACCTATTGGTGAAGCCTTTTATCCCTACCGAAGACTTTAATGGTGGCTATTACTTCTACGATATCAACGCTAAGCTACAGCACAAGCTGGGGGAGCGGGATCGCCTGTACCTAAGTCTCTATTATGGCCTCGACAAGCTATACAGCGATACGAACGATGTGTACAACATCACGGACGAAGATGGCAATTTCCACTCCCGAGATGTCAATACTAATGCCAATCTGAACTGGGGCAACACCCTAGCATCCCTGCGCTGGAACCACGTCTTCTCCTCCAAGCTCTATAGCGACATGACGCTTGCCTATACCAAGTACCACTTCTTGACACGCATAAAGAATAGCGTTCTAGAGCGTAGCACGGAGAAGCAATTTGTCTCTGTTGGCTACAACTCTGGGATTGAGGACCTGTCTCTAGGCTGGAATGCACACTACTTCGCCTCTCCTCGCTCCGAATTTCGCTTCGGGTTCGACTATATCTACCACACATTCCGCCCCGAGGCTCACGAGCGCATCAATCGTGGAGAGGAGCTAGATTTGGGTCTTAGATCCGATTTGCTCAATGCCAAGCCTGCTCATCCACTCCAAGCGCACCATGCAGCACTCTATGCCGAGAGCAAGTACCAGCTCAACGACGCCCTCCAAATCAACGCAGGTCTACGAGCTGCGATGTTTGCAGTCAACTCCAAAGCATACTTGTCTCTGCAACCTCGTGCCAACATTGACTGGCGCATAACGCCACTGCTGAATATGACCCTTGGCTATGCCCGTATGTCGCAGAATGTCCACCTGCTCACCTCTGCTGCTATGACGCTCCCCACGGACCTCTGGGTACCCGCCACCAAACATCTCAAACCAATGACCTCGGATCAAGTGAGCCTTGGGATGAACTACAAGTTCGGCAACGGTTGGTATCTGAACACCGAAGCTTATTACAAGCAGCTCAATCATGTATTGGAGTATAAGGATGGAGCTAGCTTCGTCGGTTCGTCTATCGATTGGGAAGACAAAGTAGTCGGCGGTGAGGGCCGTAGCTATGGTGTGGAGGCTATCTTGATGCGTCAGGTCGGTCGCACCACGGGTTGGGTAGGCTATACGCTCTCCAAAGCAGATCGTCGCTTCCCCGATGGTTCGATTAACCGAGGCGAATGGTTCCCATACAAGTATGATCGCAGACACAAGCTCAATATCGTGGTGTCACATAAGTTTAGCGAGCGTGTCGATGCTTCGGCTTCGTGGGAGTTCTACACGGGCGGAGTAATCACGCTTGGTTATGAGAAGATGCAGATCCTTCGTCCAGATGCTCTAGATAGCTGGCAATCGGACACGGAGAGCTATATCCCTGAGCGCAATAACTTCCGTCTACCTGCGACGCATCGCCTGAACCTAAGCGTTAGCTACAACCGCTTCCACAAAGGGAAAGCTCGTAGCGTCTGGAACTTCAGCATCTTCAATGCTTACAATCAGAAGAATCCAGCCTTCATCCTCCCATCTGATCTGACCTCTAACTCCAAAAAAGACAATCGCGTCACGAAGGTTACCCTTCTACCGCTGATTCCGTCGATCTCCTATACATACAAATTCTAAGGCTCATAAGACGATGAAACAATATATGCTTAAACTGTCGACCTTGCTCATAGCCATAGTATCTATGGCGAGTTGTCGATCTGCGCTAGATATTCCGTACGAAAATCTCAAGGAGCAGCTCACGATCCTCTTCCTCGGGACGACCGACCGAGATCAGCACACGCTCAAGATATCGCAGACGAATATGGGGCAATATCATAGGATCAAGGGCGTCCAAGTGGAGAT
Organism: Porphyromonadaceae bacterium; assembly: GCA_030528445.1. GTDB lineage: Bacteria > Bacteroidota > Bacteroidia > Bacteroidales > Porphyromonadaceae > Porphyromonas. Next base: position 9,812 of record JAUMYV010000055.1, read on the forward strand.
GAGCATCGATGGAGTCAAGGCGGAGCTCAAGCCCATTGAGCCGACTGGGACCTATCAGCTCTCGACTCAATTTAGGAGCGGACAGCGTGTGCAGATCTCGGCTAACTACAAGGACAAGAAGGCTACGTCTGAGTTTGTTGTGCCAAATCCTGCCCAGGTACTCGAGGTCAAGCATGAGGACTATACCCTACAGAGAGAGACGGGGAGCCGTCAGGAGTACACCCTCTGGAAGATCAAGATCAAGGACACGGCTAATGAAAAAAACTACTATCGCATCTCCGCCGAATATACAGATATCGTGGAGTGTGTAGATACAGGCGAGGAAATCTCGCCTAGAGGATGGACTCCTCTGAGGTTAGACGGCAGTGCAGATAATGTTCTTAGTGATGGTAATCCTACTGCCATAGGTAGTGAAGATGATGAAGATCTCTTTGGGTTGTCATCGTACTCCAATATCTACAATGTCTTCTCGGATCGTCTATTCGATGGGCAGGAGGTTGGGATCTCCCTCTCGTCCGAACGCATCTCTCTGCCGATGAATTTTTATTACCAAGGTGATGAAGGGTATTATATCTATTTGGGTAATGGTAAAGATATACTTGTCAAGCCCAAGCATCGCCGCATCCGTTTCTTGGTCGAGGCCATTAGCGAGGATGTCTACAAATATCTGATTAGTCTAGGTGTAGCTCATTCGTCCTATGACGAGTCTCCATTTACCACGCCCGTACAGATTTATAGCAATGTTAAGGGGGGAGCGGGGATTTTTGGTGCGAATGCCACTCAAGTGATAGACTTCAATATCGATATCAAAGCCCCCAAGAAAAAAAGATAAGACTTCCTTGATAATTTAGTCTCACCAAAAGCGACATCCCACTAGAAGCATACTGTGGCTTCTAGTGGGATGTCGCTTTTTTATGTAGTCTGGTCTAAGGGATTAGGATAGACTCGTGCTGATAGCCGAGGGGAGTGCCGACGCGCACGATGTACTTGCCAGAGGGGAGCACCGCGCTAGAGTCGACGAGTTCGCCCGAGATGGTGTAGACATAGACTGCATCATGAATACCCGAAACCTGAACCTTGCCTTGCTCTACGTAGATGCGGCATGGAGCTTGGAGTATAGTTTGCACGCCATTGTGTGCCGTTTCATCGAGAATGAACTGCATGAGCAGATGTCTGCCTGCCTCTGGACTAGTGCCGAATGATAGAGCAGAGGGCTCAGTATTGCTCTCATCATGCGCATAGAAGAGCGAATTGGGCGAACTGATTGTAGGGTCATGGTGCGTAGCGAGTACTAGGCCTGAGTTGCTCTCATCCTGAGCGATCACCCCTGCGTAGATCGGATTGCCACGCTCGATCGTATAGGGCTCGTCGAACATCACCTCATTCCACCCATCTTGCAGTACCGATACCTTGGAGCGCAGCCATTGGCTATCGCCTGTGTTGAGTCCTTTTAGTTTCTGTGCTAGGAAGATATGGGGTGTATTTGCATTGGCGTCTTTAGAGCCAAACATCCAGCCTGTTTTGCTTTGTCCTACTGCCGCGACACAGAGACGAACGCCTAGCACCTTCTTGCCTGCATACGCATCCGCCATCTCGGTAGACATCTTGATCGCACCACCATATATGCCACTAGGGTGGGTAATTGCTCCAGGTAGTGCATACTGATAGTTGGGATCTTCTTTACCTACATAACCGAGGTAGAAGTTTTTCTCCTTAGGCATATTCCCATCGAGGTAATAGGGGTCGGAGAATAGAGATCTATGGACAACGAGCTTTGTTGGGTCGCCGAAGTTACCAGCAGTCTCCTGCACACCCATACGCAGTGCTATGCGTTCGCCCGCTCGTTTGGCCGCCTCTTGGTCTAGAACTCGAGCAGCGATGAGTCCTTCCTCCTCTTTGGTCCCTATTGAGAAAGCATACTCTACCTTATATTCGCCTTTGGAGAGGTCTGGCTTCTGGGGGATAATTGAGGTATGTGTGCCTTTGAGGCCGCCTTTCCATGCCGAGCGATAGCCTTTATCTCCAGGCTCTAGGGTCTGTTCTATCCTGATTGCTTTGGTAAGCTCTATGACGTGAGGCGAATGTAGCTTCATCGCGATTAGGTGGCACCAAGTACCACCCTCCATGTCCAGTTTAATATCGTGGGCTTTGCCGTCCATGGGGATGCTGATGTATTTGATGTGCTGAGGTGCTTCGGTTGGAGCAATGGTCTCTTCTCCATAGCCAAAGATGATGAGATCGGCTTTATCTCCAGCACCCCCAACCACCTTTGCTGTAAATGAGAAGCTATACTTCCCCCCATTATTCCCCAGATGTAGGATTGGGGTAATGAGCCCCGAGGTTGCCTCATAGACTTCTTTGGGTAAGCCCGGTATCCTCATCTCTGCGGGGACACTGATTTGGAGCGCTCTAGGGAGAGCTGTGTGATTCATGGCGAACCACCCAGTCTGGCTACCCCATTGGTCTAGCCAATTGGCGGGAGAACTAACGGGATTGCCATCTGTCGTCCCTTTAATCTCGAAGTTAGCCACTGGATAGACAACACGCTCTTTGGCCTCGAATTCGTGCGTGATGTGTATACGGTACAACATACGTGGAGCATTCTCGCTCGTGCCATACTCCGCCTTGACATTGCGCCAGTGTGCCGTTAGAGATACTGGGGTGAGATCCGTTACGGGCAGGAGGACTGGTTTGGCTAAATCCATTTTGAGTGTTTGGGCAGAGGTTCTCACAGGAGTGAGGATACACAAGGCCGAGGCTACTGCTAGCCCAATGGATTTGAATTGCGTAGAAAGGTTTCTCATTCCAAAATGCTTTTTAGATGGTTAATAATTACCCTTGATAACAGAGGCTCAGTAGAGGTCTGTGGCTAGTTCGCGTTTGCGAGTTGTGCCCGTGTGATGAGGCAAGTATCGGGACTTGCACTTGAGTGTCTATGACGAGGACCAATGTCTTCGTTGGGGTTGGGTTCTGTTGTGGCCTATAGAAAGCGTTGACCACAACCATGACCCAAAGTTATCGAATTTGTCTATCCCGAACAAGCAGCTTCTTTTGCCTGCTTTCGGTTCGTTCAGTGGTGATGAACCTCAATAGGCTGGTTCAGTTTTGTAGTGGATCCATGCCTTCGATTTCTGAGTTCTAAGAATAATAGCCCTGTGGTCATCAATAGACAATCGCAAGGCTAGAGGAGTATGGGTAGATAGAGGAGCGTGACGCTTGCTCTAGCGCATATACAGCTTGACTGATGAGTTGCCCTTAGTGAGATGCGAAAGCTTAACGATATATGCCCCTGCGGTCAAAGACTCGGGGAGTTGACAAGCCCCCTCGGCATTGCTTTTACTCTGGTGGCATAGTGCTCCTAGAGCATCGTAGACAGATACAAGGCAATCGGGGATTGCCGTATGCAGAGTCCTAGTAGCACTGCTATATCCAGCAAATAGAGCCTCTTGCCCTGGTTGTATGGTCTCGATGAAAGTCCCGAATGGCTCTTTGAAAACTAAATAGGTGTTACGAGCATTATCTCCCTCACTAGCGCCAAGGCCATAGAAGGTCATTACCCGTCCGCCTCGAGAGAGAGTTGGGTAGCCTGGAGAGGAAATCTGCTTTGTTTCTCCTGTGAGTTCATCAACAATTTCGTAGCTGAAGTCTTTCTTGAGGTCTCGACCACAGCGATCGGATAGCCATCTCAAGAAGTCTTGAGACTCCCTTTTTTCAAGAGACCAAACCGATGATGCACCTCTAGGGGGCGTACCTGAGAAGCAGAGTAGGTACTTGCCTCCCCAGACGTCTACAGAGCTGTAGCTCTCCATGTCTCTCAGTATGTGTGCCTCTGCTTTGCGTAGGTCGTAGATCAGTGGATACTCCCTAGTATAGGCTTCGTCGTCATTGGCTTCGCGTACAGCGGCGCAAATAAACTGTCCGTCGCTTGAGCACTGCATCTTTTTGGAGAAGAAAGAAACCGTCTTGGTGCGTGCCAGCACTTTCTGCCCCCACTCCTTGGAAGCCTTGTTGTAGGCCGCTACCTGCTCTTCGTACTTGGGGTCGGTGTTGGGGATCGTTATATAATCTTGCTCCGCAGGTGCTGGGCCAGGTTTAGGTGCCTGCAGATTGAAGAATAGGTCGTCTAGCAGTCCCTCGAAGCGATAGTTTCCCTCGCCATCTCGTACCCATCTCACCAATCGATGAAACATACCTTGCCAATCGACCTGTACGCCGTAGATGACAGATCCGTCCTCGGAGCAGAAGCGTGCTTGAGAGTACTGGGCTTCGCCTCCCAAAATATCCTCTGCGGGGGCTATTAGCTCTTTGGTAACGTAGAGGCCAGCGTCCGTGCGCATGATGATGGCGGGTAATATTTGGTAGCCTCCTGCCGATATGTTGGCGACGATATATTTGCCATTAGAGCTTGCATAGATGGGGCCAACATTGGGGAAGTCGGTACGTGGAGAGACAAAGGTCTTGATCTCTGTACTGCCCTTGGGCAGGATACCACCGCTCTGCTGATTGACGAAGACTAGGGCATCGCCATTATCCCAGACATAGACAACGCGTGTGCCAGCTTCGGGGATGGTGTACTCTTTGCTCTCTCGGTCGTAGATGAAAGAGCTATCGAAGCTATACCCAAAGATGTAGCGTCCTTGATCGGAAGCCCCCTGTACTGGACATTTATGAGCTTCTTCGTGGTCGAGTACAATCGGACCCTCTACGATTTGCTCCTCTGAAGTACGTAGCGAAGAACTCGATTTAGGCCGAGGTGAAAACTCTTGTGCATTTAGATGTAGGCTCCCAGAGTATAGGAATAAGGAGGTCACAAGGAGAGCCTGCGCCAGCCGAGCATGGTGACGTCTTCCTAGGTGCAGTTCTCTGTTCATAACGTAAGTAGTTTATTTGGTTTGATAATGGCTGACTGCGAGCTAGGCGCGCCTCAGCCTGTATATCACGGAGTTCCAATTGTCTGCTATGAGTCAATCATAGTGATGTCGCTTCTGCTGTCTAGTGGCTATGAATATGCAGAGGGTCTGTATGCAAGAAAAACGAAGCATGTCTGTAAGCCCCCTAATGTCCTATAGACAGTTGTCAATGATTCTCCCCTTGTTGCCATCGAGAAATATCTCTTGGTTATTTGTCTAGAGCGATGCCTCTAGACAGCGAAAGTAGTCTAAGATAGTCTACTACTCGGCACACGAACGACGCAACTATTGATATGCACAAAAACTTGTGAATAGAATCGTTCGACTGCCTCAAAGGTAGTAAATTATAATCGTTAATGATAAAATATGTGTAAAATTATGGTTGACGCGTGAAAAAGTTGGCAGTAGGCGGATAGCTCTACGATTGCGTTTTATATTCTCTTTGTAATTCTACTTTAGGTTTACACCTTTTACATCCCTTGTCCTAAGGGGGTAAATTCAATTGATGTAAGCAAAGTTAGCTTTTGCCTGCAATATGCATCTTTCTATACCGCTCTAGGCAACTATCTGTACGGGGAGGATTATACATGTTACAGAGACATCGGTAGGCTCCGTCAAGGATAGCTACGATTCCTCACAGACATTCTCTAGAGCAGGCTTAGCTCTATCTAGAGATAGTCTTGCTCTATGTAGAGAT
>JAUMYV010000056.1 GCA_030528445.1 Porphyromonadaceae bacterium
AGTAAGACAGGAAAGTGCCGTCTGCCGAAAAAAGGCCGTGTAGGCGGCATCTAGATTATAGATACGTCAAGAGTGTATTTACATTATTTACAGATGGAGCAAGGGTAACGCCACTAGGAAAAAGCTACTTCATACGAGTGGAGGGGCAAGAGGGTGGAGACAATACACAAGAAGACCAAACAACGTCTGAAAAACTTATCGGGGGAATAGGTAAGGCTATAAGATGTTACTTAAGTCTTTGACAAAGTTGATTTGTTTGCCTTTGTTAGATTCAAATATGAAGTCGTTAAGGCTCTTGCTGTTGTATTCGGAAAAATCGCCAACAATAACCAAAGGCATTTGGTATTGTGCGAATTTTTGAAGTATATCCCCTGCTATTTTAGTTTTTAAGTCAAAAAAATCAGGTGTAATATTCTTTTTGTGAATGATGATTTTGTCAAAGCCTTGATAGTATAAGTTTCCCAACAAATCTAATCCGTCCTCAGTAGACCTTAAGATTATTTTGTCAGTGATAATTTCAGCCGCTCTTGTATTGTCTATATTATGAGTATTAATTTTCATGCAGTATTTATTGTTAGTTCCTTAATTGTCTGTTCTTTGGCTATTCAAACAATGCGTAGGCTTCCTGACTCTGTTCGGATTTCTTCCAGCCCAAGCCTTCGTAGAAAGCCAACGCCTTTTGGAAGTCTTCTATTCCCAATGTGATTAACGTGAATTTCTGTCTCATAAGTGATACTATGGAGTTTGCTGTAAAATTACTCATCCATAGTAAGCAAGACAAATGAAATTGAAACAAAACATCTTTTGCGAATGCTTTGTCCCAGATAGTTTGCTTGGGGTGGTCGTTTGGTGTTGGTGAGTTTGGTAGCTTCTTATGAGCTATACGTAGAGGTGGCCGAGATTTATATTTTGGCTCAAATTTCAGAATGTTGATGAGAGAAATGCTTTGAGGGAGGGGCAAAACTGCAGACTGCGTATTTGGCCTCTAGAAGGCTCTAGATTGAGTTTGACCTCATTGGGGCACTTAGTCCCAGCTGAATGAAAATAACGCTTTAAAACGAGTCTTTTGTAGAATGCTAATAATCAGATGTATAGAACGGGTTTTAGCCCGATTTTATCCGAGCGGAGCAAGGATTTCAGAATTTCTGTGCACTAATCTTTTCGGATTTGTGTACACACTGGGGCGGATTAGTCCTACAATCCGAAAAAAACGCTTAGAGTTTTTTCCCAGAGTCGAAGCAATCAGCCCAAAATCCTCTCATCACTTGCCCAAATTTGAGGTTAATTCGTTTGCAGATTTTAACTAAAAGTGCGAAAGGTCGATTTTCAAGATCTTCGGATCTTTTACCGCAGACCGCTGTGGTGCTACAGGAGGAAACTAGCCAATCGACAGACTGTTGTTGTGGGGGGGAGGCGACGCCGCGTGCAGCGTCGCCGACGAAAAGTTGTAACTTTGGCTATCAACAAAATAAATAAGACGAGATTATGTCAGCAAAAAAAGTAGAAGTCGGCTCTCTAGTTCGCTTCCTCAATGCCGTGGGAGGTGGGCGTGTTACTCGAGTCGCTGGTGATACGGCTTGGGTAGAAGACCCTGACGGATTTGAGATTCCTACACCCCTGCGCGAGTGCGTCGTTGTGGAGCAGGGCGATACATTCATGCCGACTTATACCCCCCCTACCTTCGAGAAGAAGCCCGTGGAGGTTGAGGGTAGACCTCAGACCGCAGGCGTAGCCACTTCTCCGGTGGCAGCTCCCGAGATTCGGCTCGAGCGTCCCATTAAGGCGCCGCATACCTTCCTCCCTGCCACTGGAGAGGTGAGTGCCTATCTAGCTTATCTACCCATCGACGAGAAGCATCTAGGGCAGACCAACTACGAGGCCTACCTCATCAACGACTGCAACTATAGCTTATATTATATATATAGTAGCCATCAGCATCGGGGCTGGAAGCTTAGGGCGCACGGCATCATAGAGCCCAATACCAAGCTCTTCGTCGAAGAGTTTGCCGCCACAGACATCAACGATCTAGAGCGCATCAACATTCAGCTCGTGGCGATTGCCGAGAATCCAGGTATCTACAAGGGAACTTATGGAGTGGAGTTTAGGCTGGATGGCCGTAAGTTTTTCAAGCTACATACCTTCGAGGAGAATGATTTCTTCGATGAGAGGGCCTGGGTAGAGCCACTCGTGTGCGCAGGTGTAGTGCGTGGGGTAGAGACCCGGCCTAATGCCGAGGCACTAGCAGAGGCGATGGCCCAGCGTACCAGCAAAAGTGAGCCTGCTCACAAACAGCCAACACCACATCCTGCCCCTAAGCTAGATGAGCCTCTGGTCGTAGATTTGCATATCGATGAGCTACTCGATGATACTACTGGCATGGGGAATGCCGAGATCCTGCGCTACCAGCTAGACAAATTCAACGAAGTGATGAAGCAGCACCTCAAGCACCCAGGGCGTAAGATCGTCTTCATCCATGGCAAGGGAGAGGGCGTACTGCGCAATAAGATAGAGGGCGAGCTCAGGTATCGCTACAAGCATTGTCGCTATCAGGATGCTTCATTCAAGGAATACAGCTATGGGGCTACCCAGGTAACCATCGGCAATCAGCCCAAGTAGACCTATATACGATGGAGATTGAGCACAAATACCTCGTCGTGGACGAGAGCTTCAGAGCCCAAGCTATCAAAGTCTATCACATTGAGCAGGGGTATCTCTCTATTCGGCCTACGGTTCGTGTGCGCATTAGAGATGACGAAGCCTTCTTGACCATTAAGGGAGCGTCCGATCCGTCTGGGCTGATGCGTGACGAATGGGAGTATGAGATCCCTGTAGTCGAGGCGCGTGAGTTGATGAAGCTATGCTCTGGGCGAACCCTCGTCAAGGATCGGTACCTCGTTCCCTATGCGAGGCATACGTGGGAGGTAGATGTATTTCTCGGGCGCCACGAGGGGCTGACTCTAGCGGAGTTGGAGGTGGAGAGAGCCGATGAGGCCTATGAGTTGCCGCCTTGGGTTGGGCAGGAGGTAACGGGCGATCGGCGCTACTACAATGCTACGATGGCTCTCGGCAAGTCTGACCTCTAATAAGATTGGGAAACGAACAACTAAAAACAGGGTAAACACCCCGAAGCTAGTTGTCCGTTTTGCGCGAGTAGCATATCCGCACGCTACCTAATTGCGATAGAGCCTTAGGCTATTGCTCACCACGCTCACACTGCTTAGGGTCATGGCAATACTTGCTAGCATGGGCGTCATCTGATAGCCCGTGAAGGGATATAGCACACCCGCAGCTACAGGGATGGCCACGACGTTGTAGATGAATGCCCAGAATAGGTTCTGATGGATCGTGCGCACGGTCTTCTGAGAGATGCGGATTAGCTCTGGCAGACGAAGCAAATCGTTGGAGACGATCGTCACCATAGCCGTATCAATGGCAATATCACTTCCCTGCCCCATAGCGATGCTTACATCGGCAGTGGCTAGTGCAGCGCTGTCGTTGATGCCGTCGCCTATCATAGCCACTCTCCGCCCCTTGGCCCTGAGATCTGCGACGAAGTCGGCCTTCTGCTCGGGTAGCACACCTGCCCGAACGTGGTCGATGCCGAGCTCCTCGGCTACTCTAGTGGCAACGGCCTCGTGGTCACCCGTGAGCATCCAGACCTCTATGCCCATGCTCTTGAGTCGCCTCATTGCCTCGGCAGAGGTCGCCTTGGGGCTATCCGCAATACCTAGCAGAGCGATCAGATCACCCGATTGGCCAAAGTAGACCACCGTCTGTCCACTCCGTAGCATCTCCTCCGCCTTGGCTTGTGCTTCGCCCGATAGGGTAATACCATGTTTGAGCAAAAAGGCACTATTCCCCACAAGGAACTGCTGCCCCATGGCTTGTCCTACGACTCCATGACCTGCGAGATACTCCCAACTTGTGAGCTCAGCAGACGAGGCATTCGCTCCCTCCTCTCCCAGTGCCGAGACAATCGCTCTGGCTAGAGGGTGCTCACTCTTAGCCTCGAGCGCATAGAGTAGAGCCAAGAGATGAGGTTCTTGGGTAGCGAGCCAATGTTGGCTAATCAATTTGGGTTTACCCTCGGTGAGGGTACCTGTCTTATCTAGGACTATCGTGTCTAGGTGCTTGGTTTGCTCTAGACTCTCGGCATCTTTGATGAGAATACCCTCGGAGGCTGCGCGACCAATCCCTACCATAATGGCAGTAGGCGTAGCCAATCCTAGAGCACAGGGGCAAGCAATGATGAGGACGGTAACTGTGGCAATCAATGCTTGAGCAAGCACTTGGCCTTGAGTGCCTCCTAGCCACATCCATAGGGCGAAAGTAGCTAGCGCAATCAGCACAATCACGAGGACAAACTTCGCGGCAATGCGGTCTACTAGTCTCTGGATCGGCGCTCTAGAACCTTGCGCATCCTTGACGCGATTGATGATGCGTGCCAGTACGGTATCCCCCTTGAGCCCCATAGCCTCTACGGTGAGTATGCCGTCTCGACTGATTGTCCCTGCATAGACCCGATCACCCTTGACCTTGTCTACAGGCATAGACTCCCCCGTAAGCATACTCTCGTCAATCGTGGCATGCCCCTCTAGTACTATACCGTCGACGGCTACACCTTCGCCGGGTCTGACGAGTACTCGATCTCCTAGATTCAGCTCCTCGATCAAGCAGATTTCCTCCTGTCCGTCGGCACCAAGGCGAACGACCTCCTTGGGCTGTAGCCCTATCAGCTTCTTGATCGCTTGAGTCGTATTGCCCTTAGCTCGCTCCTCTAGGAATTTACCCAGCAGGACAAAAGCAATAATCATAGCAGGAGCCTCGAAGTACAGATGAGGCTCCTCTCCCATAGAGCGAAGCACCTCTGGGAGGAATAGGTTGAACGTGCTATACAGATAGGCGATACCTGTACTGATTGCCACCAGCGTATCCATGCCTAGGCTACGGCTTCGGATCTGGCTATAGGCTCTCTGGAAGAATGCAGATCCGGGTATAACCATGATGTACGAGGCTAGGAGCCAGCACAGATAGGCATTGTACGCCCCTAGTAGCGAGTACATGCTCAGCACCATCACGATCGCCCCGACGGCAAGCGCAGAGACTGTGTCATTGCGTAGCTTACGGTAGGCGGCCTCACGCTTGGCCTCTACGTTTTGCTCCTCAAGGTCGCCAATCACAAGCTCGTAACCAGCACCAGCGATTGCACGACGCATACGCTCGGCTGAGACGAGCTCTTCGTCGTAGACAATCGTTACCGTTGCAGAGGCTAGATTGACGTTAGCCTCTTTTACTCCCTCGAGTTCGCTTAGCACCTGACCAGCACGAGCGGCACAGGAGGCACAGTGTAGCCCCAAGAGGGGGCAGTGTATTTTATTTATTGTAGCCATAATGTTGTATGTTTTCCTTATAACAATTTTATCTTCGTCAAAGTTAGCAACCATGCACACCATTCCGACCATTTCGACGACACACGACCTATTTGATACATCGAAACAAAGTGTGTACCTTTGCAGTTCTATACGTGTAAAGATTTATAGGATTCAGATGAGACAACTTAAAATTTCTAAGTCGATAACCAATAGAGAGAGTGCTTCTCTCGACCGATACCTGCAGGAGATTGGTCGAGAGGAACTCATAACGATTGAGGAGGAAGTCGAACTTGCGCAAGCCATTAAACGTGGGGATCGCAAGGCTCTAGAGAAGATGACGCGCGCTAATCTGCGCTTCGTTGTATCTGTGGCTAAGCAGTATCAGAACCAAGGTTTGAGCCTGCCCGACTTGATCAATGAGGGCAATCTCGGACTGATCAAAGCGGCTGAGAAGTTCGACGAAACGCGCGGTTTCAAGTTCATCTCCTATGCCGTTTGGTGGATTCGTCAGTCCATCTTACAAGCTCTTGCCGAGCAGTCACGTATTGTGCGTCTCCCTTTGAACCAAGTAGGGACACTCAACAAGATTACCAAAGCACTCTCTAAGTTTGAGCAGGAGAATGAGCGTCGCCCATCCTCTGCCGAGCTGGCTCAGGAGCTAGACATCGCCGAAGACAAGATCTCCGACACCCTCAAAGTGTCTGGTCGCCATATCTCTGTGGACGCGCCATTCGTAGAGGGAGAAGATAATAGTCTACTAGACGTATTGGTCAATGATGATGCTCCCAATGCAGACCGCTCGTTGATGAATGAATCGCTCGCTAGGGAGATCGATCGCGTACTCTCTACGCTTGCCGAACGAGAAGCCGAGATTGTGAAACTTTTCTTCGGTATTGGGGGTAACCAAGAGATGACTCTAGAGGAAATTGGAGATCAGTTTGGCCTGACCCGCGAGCGCGTTCGTCAGATCAAAGAGAAGGCGATTAAGAGACTTCGCCAGAGCGACAAGTGTCAGCCCCTAAAGCCATACCTAGGCTAATTGATAGCTCAAGATAGAGCTCCGAGACATCAAAGGGGCTGTGGCAAAATCGAATTTTGCCCAGCCCCTTTTAAGGTGTCTCAGAATGTGTCTGCAAGGCGCTAAGACTGAGGCTGACGACGAAGTCCGTGCGGAGCAAAGGGAGCATACTAAGCTGTGTGACCGAAGTTGAATGTCGCAAGCAACACTGTATCTTGTGCATTATGACACACCACCTTTGCTATCTAGTCTCATAATTCTCAATCAGACCAAACCTAAGCTCTACTTCGTAACAGGGGCTTTCTACTCGGTCGAAAGACTAAGCTCCGACGAATTGGCTCGTCGGGACAATCGTACTATTAAGGACAATGCCATCGGCACAATAACCATATTCTAGTGAGTCGTAGTCAAGCGCGTGATGGTTTCTTGGGCGATGTGACGTACCTCTGTATCTATACCTGTGCATATTGTATCTGGAATCGTCGTCTGGATACGCAAAAACTAAGGAGCATCAAGCAGCCCCTCGGTATCGTTGTTATAGCCATAATGTTGCTTTAGAAAATGTAATCTAGACAGACAAGACAATAAGGATGATATTCCGAAAAAATCGTACCTTAGCTTCCCAAATGTATAGAATAACGAAAATCATTGATCCAGTATAAAAATGGTTGATGCAGAAGATAGAATAATAGATGTCAAGATCGAGGAAGCCATGAAGACGGCCTACATCGACTACTCTATGTCGGTGATCGTCTCTCGTGCTCTCCCCGATGTGCGTGACGGTTTCAAACCTGTGCATCGTCGCGTCTTGTATGCGATGAACGAAATCGGCAATACGCACGACAAGCCTACTCGTAAGTGTGCCAATGCTGTAGGGGAAGTACTCGGTAAGTACCACCCACACGGAGACTCTCCCGTATATGGGACGCTTGTGCGTATGGCTCAGCCTTGGAGTCTTCGCTATCCGCTGATAGAGGGGCAGGGGAACTTTGGGTCGGTTGATGGCGACTCGCCTGCGGCGATGCGTTATACCGAGAGCCGTCTGAGCCGTTTGGCTGCAGAGATGCTCCGAGACATAGACAAGGAAACCGTGGATTTCCAAAACAACTTCGACGATACGCGTCAGGAACCATTGGTACTGCCAACACGCTTCCCCAATTTGCTGGTCAATGGTGCCACGGGTATTGCCGTGGGTATGGCGACGAACATGCCTCCACACAATCTCACTGAGTGTATCGACGGTTGTGTTGCCTATATAGATAGTGGCGAGATAATCAATGTGGAAGGCTTGATGAAGTACGTCAAGGCTCCAGACTTCCCCACTGGGGGCTTCATCTATGGCTATGCAGGCGTGAAAGAAGCTTTCGAGACGGGGCGTGGGCGAGTTGTGATTCGTAGCCGTGCAGAGATCGAGCAACACAATAACCACGAGCGTATCATCATCTCTGAGATTCCCTATCAGGTGAATAAGGCCGAGCTCGTGCGTAGTATCGCAGACCTAATCGGAGAGAAGCGCATTGAGGGCATATCCAATATCTCGGACGAGTCTAACCGCAAGGGGATGCGCATCGTTATCGACATCAAGCGCGATGCCAATGCCTCGGTGGTGCTCAATAAACTATACAAGATGACGGCACTACAGAGCTCCTTTAGTGTCAATAATATAGCCCTTGTCAAGGGGCGTCCGCAGTTGCTTAACCTCCGAGACTTGATCGCGCACTTTGTAGATCACCGCTTGGATGTGGTTACGCGTCGATCAATCTTTGAGCTACGTAAGGCACGTGAGCGTGCACATCTGCTTGAGGGCTTGATCATCGCCGTGGACAACATTGACGAGGTTGTGAGCATCATTCGCTCATCAAGCGAACCTCAGGAGGCTATTTCTCGTCTGATGGAGCGCTTCAACCTAAGCATCATTCAGGCTCGTGCCATCGTAGACATGCGCCTAAGGGCTCTTACGGGGCTAGAGCGTGATAAGCTCAAAGCCGAATATGCCGAGATTATGGCCACGATTGAGTATCTAGAGGGATTGCTGGCCGACCGTGCCCTACGTATGGGTGTGGTGCGTGATGAGCTTATTGAGATCAAGGAGAAGTTTGGCGACGAGCGTCGTAGCGAGATTGTCTACGCCGCCGAGGAGTTCAATCCAGAGGACTTCTATGCCGACGATGAGATGATCATCACCATCTCGCACCTAGGCTATATCAAGCGTACGCCACTATCGGAGTTCCGCACGCAGAGCCGTGGTGGGGTAGGGAGCAAGGGTAGTGATACTCGAGACGAAGACTTCATCGAGTATATCTATTCGGCATCAATGCACGCTACGATGCTCCTCTTCACACAGATGGGTCGCTGCTACTGGCTCAAGGTCTACGAGATTCCCGAGGGGGCTAAGAATACCAAGGGGCGTGCGATCCAGAATCTGCTCAACATCGAGCCAGGCGATCGTGTAACGGCTTTCATCCGCATCAAGAATTTGACCAAGGATGTAGAGTTTACCAAGTCTCACTACCTCTTCTTCGCTACCAAGCGCGGGATTGTCAAGAAGACGCTGCTAGAGGCTTACTCTCGTCCTCGTACGACGGGCATTATCGCTATCAACCTGCTCGAGGGTGACGAGTTGGTGGGCGTTGCTCTAACCAATGGGCAGAGAGAAATTGTACTGGCCAACCGCAACGGACGTGCTGTGCGCTTCAATGAGAGTGCTGTACGCGATACGGGTCGTGTCGCTACTGGAGTGCGTGGGATGATTCTCGATGACGATGGCAAGGACGAGGTGGTCGGTATGTTAGCCGTCAAGGATTCAACTAAGGAGTCCATTCTGGTAGTAAGTGAGCGTGGCTTCGGTAAGCGCAGCAATGTGGAGGACTACCGTATTACCAATCGTGGTGCCAAGGGTGTGAGGACGCTCAATATTACCGATAGGACCGGGGTATTGGTGGCAATCCGTAGTGTAACGGACGAGCACGACCTAATGATTATCAACCGCAGTGGTGTGACGATTCGTGTACATGCTCGCGATTTGTCGATCATCGGACGCAATACTCAGGGCGTGCGGATCATCAACCTCGACAAACGAGGCGATGAGATTGCCTCCGTGTGTCAAGTAATGGCAGAGGATGAGATCGCCGACGCCGATGCTGTAGATCTAGATCCGCTCGCCCATACCTCTGGAGACGTGCTGGAGGGTGGCGATGCAGGGACTACAGAGCCAGCAGACGAGGTATAGTAGTAAAAGAGATAGATTATCAACTTCAAACAATACAAATCGATGAGGAAACTAATTTATGTAGCAGCACTAGGCCTCATGGCTACAGGTGCTTTTGCTCAGAAGGCGAACGTGAAGGCAGCCGAGAAGGTTGCAGACAGCAATGTCGCTGAAGCACGCAACTTGGCCAAGGCCGCACGCGAACACGAAGAGACTAAGGCCGATCCCTATGCTTGGTATGTGTCTGGCCTGATCGAGCAGAAGGAGTTTCAGATGGAGCTCACCAAGGCTCAGCTGCAGCAACCACACAACGAGGCTCTGATGTACGGTGCTCTGATGAATGAAGTGCCTTACTTCCTAGAGACCTACCGCTTGGAGAGCATCCCCAACGAGAAGGGCAAGGTGAAGCTCAAGTATGCCAAGAAGGCTAAGGATATGCTCAAGAGTGACCATCCACTGCTCGTCAATGCTGGTTACTTCTACATCCAGAATAAGGAATATGCCAAGAGTGCAGAGGCCTTCGACAACTACATCAAGGTAAGAAAGCACCCTCTATTTGCAGACGACAAGGCCATCGCTACAGTAGACACAGCGATGCTCGATGCATCTTATCTCCTTGTGGCTGCCTGCTACGAGGGTAAACTTTATGACAAGGCTGTAGCCTACGGTCAGCAGTTCAAAGATCAAGACTACAAGGGTGATGATATCCATCAGCTCATATCGGCGTCTCTACTAGCTAAGGCCGATACTGTAGCAGCTATGAAGATGCTTGAGGAGGGCGCTGCTAAGTTCCCCAAACAGCCTTACTACTTCGGCAATATCATCAATATCTACGCAATCCAAGGCAACAACGATGGTGCAATTGATTATCTAAAGAAGGCTATCAACCAAGATCCTACCAATACGAACTATCTCATCGCGATGGGTGGGCTGTATGAGCGTAAGGAAGACTGGAATACAGCTGCCGATTGGTACAAGAAGGCGCTTGACATCAAGGGCGACGACTTCGATGCCAACCATAACCTTGGTCGCTCTTACTACAATCAGGCTGTTACTCTGCTCAACGCCGCAGAGCTAGATAAGCTCACTGAGGATAAGGCCAAAGCTCTATTCGAGAAGGCCTACCCATTTCTAGAGAATGCCTACAAGCAGAAGCCTGACGAAGTGTACTATGTGCTGGCTAACGTTTGCGATCGTCTAGGCAAGAAGCAGCGCTACGACGAGATTATGGCTGCACACAAGTAGTCCTTGGTTCGTATAGAGGATTGCCCCTCTAGTACAAATAGTATTTAGCCCTAGACGTGTGGAGCAGAGCTCTATGTCTAGGGCTAGTCTTTTGTAACCGTGAAATCACTATGTCTATACCTATACGCACCATTGGGCGATATGTTCTGTCTCGCTTGCTAGACTTCGTGTATCCGCCTCTGTGTGCTGTCTGTCGTACACGCCTACAGACGGCTGAGCTGGCTGTCTGTACGATCTGTGCTCTCGAGCTTAGGCACTACGAACCCTCTACTATGGTAGCCCATGAGCGTCTGTATAGCTCGTCAGTCTTCCGTGATTTATATGCCCTCTATGCCTATGAGAGAGGGACTCAGGTTCAGAAGCTGATTCACAGCCTCAAGTACCGAGGGCATACCGATGTCGCTCAGCTGATTGGCCGTACGGCTCTTGAGCTATATCCCCAATGGCTGGGTGCTTACGATTTGGTTCTTGCCGTCCCCGTAGAGCAGAGTCGCCTTATGGAGCGTGGGTACAATCAGGCACTCTCTGTGGCTCATGTCATCGCCGAGGGGCTCGGTATTGAGGCTAGCGATACTCATATTCGACGGCATAGAGGGAGTCATTCGCAGACTCATCTGACCCGTCAGGAGCGAATGGATAATACCATAGGGGCATTTTATTTGCCTAATGAAGAAAAAAAACATCTAATAGGTAAGCGGGTATTACTTGTGGATGATGTGTTGACTACTGGGTCTACGCTTCTGGGTATATGTTCTCATTTAGAGCAGGTTGATGTGTCTTGTGTGGACGTGTTTGTTGCTTCTGTCGCCATTTAGGGATCCCTAAAATCTATTAGACTGGGAGGATGATTGGAAATAAAATACCTATAAGTAGGTATATGTTTCGGAAACTTTACTACCTTTGTTCCCAGAATAAGAATTTGATTTATCACTTAAACGGTTTTTACAACAATGGCACATGTTATTACTGATAGCTGCGTAGCTTGCGGCACTTGCATTGACGAATGTCCAGTATCAGCTATCTCAGAAGGAGCTATCTATGTGATTGACGCAGATACTTGCATCGATTGTGGTGCTTGCGCTAGCGTTTGTCCTACAGAAGCAATTCACGCATAAGTAAGTCCGACTTAGGGCAAAGGTCAAAGCGACTATTTTTAGTATAGGAGCATTTTTTGAAGTTTGAGAGATGTCGGGGTTTGGCTCTAGGGTTCTAGGGTCAAGCCTCGGCTTTTTAGTCCTAGGCAAACAGATTGTCGCATTGCAGTGTTCTTGATACAAACGTTATATCATAATGACAGTGCATCAGCAGGCCTATTACTATATCAGTTCATCGAACGATCCTTTCTACAATATTGCCCTAGAGGACTATCTATACACTCAGATGAGAGATGTGGGGTGTATCTATTTCTTTTGGGTCAATGCTCCTTCTGTGTTTATGGGGCGCTATCAGTGTGCCGAGGCGGAGAGCGATGTGCAGTATCTCGCAGAGCAGAGTATCCCTATACTTCGGCGTGCCTCTGGTGGAGGTACGGTCTATCACGATGCGGGTAATCTCAACTACACCTGCATCCAGAATGACCTAGCGGGACGAGGGTTTGATCTACGTGCCTTCCCGTTGCCTGTTGTCGAGGCAATGCAGGGGCAAGGGGTTGACCTAGAGGTTAGTCCGCGCGGAGACCTTAGGCTTGAGGGCTATAAGGTCGGCGGTTCGGCTGAAGCTACTCGCTCGGGGCGTATGCTCTACCACATGTCGCTACTATTCGATGCCGATCTCGAGCAATTAGAGCGCGTGCTACAGGTTGGCCATGAGGTTCAGGTTCGCTCTCGAGTGCCGTCTGTGCGCTCACGCGTGCGAAACCTCAAGACCGTATTGCCTAGCGTTGCGACGATAGAAGACTTCCGCGATCTGATTCTCTCGGTGATTCGCCAGAGATACGACGAGGTGCTCCCACTAGAGCTCTCACAGGAGGCCGAGGCATATATCTCGGCGATACGAGCCGAGCGCTATGCCAACCCAGAGTGGATACACTCTAGTGTGGGGCGTATGACCAAAAAGCAGGGATAGGGGTATGAACGAATGGATTGATTTTGGCTCATTCCTACGCGAACGGTTTTGTGGGCGACGCGTTCAGAAGATTACACTTAGCGCCGGCTTTACCTGCCCTACGCGCGATGGGACGCACGGTAGAGGCGGGTGTACCTACTGCAATGTCAAGAGTTTTAGCCCAGCCTTCGCCATTAGGCAGAAGAGCGTGAGCGAACAGCTCCGCGAGGGGATAGCATTCTTTGCGCACAAATATCCCGGTATGGAGTACATCGCCTACTTCCAGTCCTACACCAATACCTATGGAGAAGTCGAGGAGTGCATCCGTAAATATGAGGAGGCGCTTGCCTATCCAGGAGTTGTAGGGCTGATTATTGGTACGCGGCCAGACTGTATGCCCGATGAATTGCTTGGCTATCTGTCGGATTTGGCCAAGAGGCACTTCGTCATCGTGGAGTATGGCGTAGAGAGTACGCTCGATCGGACGCTTGAGCGAATTCAGCGTGGTCATAGCTGGGCTACTAGTGTAGAGACCATCGAGCGCACGCATCGAGCTGGTATCATGGTAGGAGCACATCTCATTCTCGGCTTACCTGGTGAGAGCCGAGTGGAGCAGCTTGCCCATGCCGACCATCTCTCCGCTCTCCCCATCACGACGCTCAAGATACACCAGTTGCAGATCATTAAGGGTACGATTATGGCGGCCGAGTATCTCAAAGACCCCTCCGACTATCATCTCTATACAGAGGAGGAGTACATCGAGCTATGCCTCGACTTCTTAGCGAGACTACGCCCAGACATCATCATCGAGCGCTTCGTCTCTCAATCTCCGATGGAGCTACTGCTAGCGCCACGATGGGGTTGGAAGAACTATCAGTTTACAGAGAAAATCCGCAGTGGCCTACGAACCCGACAGGATCTAGCCCAATCCAGTGCTAAGCAATGAAACAGAAGCTACGTAACTCGCTCAAGTATAGTACCTACAGGCAGTTTGTACGCGCCAAGCGCTTTGTGCTCAATCGTCGTGGCGATGGCGTCCATTCTCCATACGCTTTTCGGCTGATTAGTAAGGTCGTGCGCAATCCTTATCCCTATACATGCTTCGAGCCTCTGGCTAGGGAGACAAGGGTTCTCGGGCAGGCGTTGCGCACCGAATTTGGCGATCGGTGTATCTATCGTCGTCGTATTTTGGAGTTGATTTTTCGTTTGGTGATTGATCTTCGTCCGCAGCGAATTGTGCTTCTTGCTCCCAAGGGGAGCCTTGTGCCGCGCTATCTGCAGGCGACCTCCCTGTCTCTGCAGATGACGCATATTTCGTCGCTCGATAGCCTAGAGGCCGTAGCGGTTGAGTCTGCTGATTTTGTCATCGTGGAGGATATACCTAAGGGAGATATGAGGCAACTAGAGCGCATGTTTATAGCTGCACGTACCGAGGGTGTGCTACGACAGGTGCTGATTAATCGAAGTAACCCGATGCTACGTCGGTATAGTCAGCCTATTAGGAGTGCACTAAGGCCCAATGTGATCTTCGATTTCCTCCGTCTAGAGCTATGGGTCTGGCGCGATGCGACTACTCCTGGGCGATACAAAGTCTATTATTAGACGATTTTCGATGCCTAATCGGATATTTATCCGAGTTTTAAGACTTATTTTTGTTAGACAATCATCAAACAACTCTATCAATGAATACAGAAAAATATAAACTCTATACCAAGGGAGGAGACAAAGGGATGACTTCTTTGGTCGGAGGGCAACGTGTCCCCAAGTATGATTTGCGCATTGAGAGCTATGGCACGATTGATGAGCTGAATTCTTTCATTGGCCATCTGCTATCTTTCGATCTAGAAGAAGCTGATCGCAAGACCCTCACGTGGATGCAGCACAAGCTGTTCTCTGTCGGCTCTTATTTAGCCACCGATCCTAATGATGGATCATTCCACATGGAGAGCCGTGTGACAGATGAGGCTATTACACGTGTGGAGCAAGAGATCGACCGTCTAGATGGTCTAGTCCCTCCTATTAAAGCTTTTATTTTACCAGCCGGTGGTGCCATCCCTGCTGCTGCCCATATTTGTCGTACGGTTTGTCGACGAGCCGAACGCCGTATCTACAAGCTAGATGCCGAGCGTGGGCAGGTAGAGGCACAGGTGCTTCGCTACGTCAATCGTCTTAGTGATTACTTCTTTGCATTAGCGCGCAAGGAAAGCTACCGCCTCAACGGGGAAGAAATCACATGGCTCTACGAGCATGACTAGCGCAATCAATGTCATTGTAGGGGCTGGGCAAGACTCGATTTTGTTCACAGCCCCTTTTCTTTTTGTGTGCGTGAACAATAGTGTCCTAAATGTTTGTATTTCGGCTTAAAAATGCGGGGCTGTGTCAAAATTGGCTTTTGGCATAGCCCCATTTCTTTTTGTATT
>JAUMYV010000057.1 GCA_030528445.1 Porphyromonadaceae bacterium
TAAGCTTGCTCCGAAGAATTGTTGAGCCAGATTCCGACTTTTATCTCTAGGTTCGATAGAAACAAATGCTTGTAATAAGGCGTTTTCAGGTCAGGTTCAATTCTTGCTAATCAAGGGATGAGATTCGGCTTTCGTATCACGGAGAAATGGAGTAACTTTGCTCATCACTTGATTTATTGTGTGAATGGAAGTTACATTCTCGATTAAATATAAAGCTCATTGGGGGCAGAAGCTGTGTATCAGCGGTTCTACTACAGAGCTTGGTAGTTGGGACGAAGACAAAGCTATTGAGCTACAAGCAGAGGACGAAGGCCTGTGGACAGGTCGCGTCTCTATAGATGGACGTCGAAAGGACCTCTCTTATTACTACCTCGTCAAGGATCAATCTGGGCAAGTACTGCGCCGCGAGTGGAAGCGTATGCACCGCCTCAAAATCAGAGAGCCATTCCGTACAATACACATGGATGATCATTGGATCAACCGCCCTGCCAATTCGCCTTTTTATAGTTCTGCATTCTATGACGTACTCTTTCGTCACGAGGAGGAGTGTAGCACGATTGTCAAGAGAAGCCTAGAACAGGAGAAAATCATCTTCCAGATCTACGCTCCTACAGTACCGCGCAACCATCGGCTCTACCTCACTGGCTCTACCCCTCATTTAGGGGAATGGGATATTCATCGGGCGGTGCAGATGTCCTACTTGGGCAAGGGTGAGTGGTATGTGAGCATTGGAGTGAACCGAACCCTTTTGCCCTCTATGGATGTTTGGTTCAAGTTCTTCATTGCAGATGAGCAGAGAACCCAAATCAGATGGGAAGCCAGAGAGAATCGTCTCTATACGCTTCCCTCTCACCTCGACTACGATGCCGTCTATATCTCGGGGATGAGCTTCGACGAAGGGGATTATATGCCACACTTCGCGGGTAGCGTGGCCCCGCTCTTCTCCCTTAGAGGTCGTGCGGACTGGGGGGTAGGGGATTTCGGTACGCTTCGCTTAGCTATAGACTGGGTGGCACGCTCCAAGCAGCACGTGCTGCAGCTCCTGCCTATCAACGACACGACCTATTACCGAGATTGGCGAGACTCCTATCCTTACAATGCTATTTCGGTCGACGCTCTACATCCTATTTATCTAGATATTTCGGCTCTGCCACCTCTCAAGGATGCTCATAAACAAGCGGAGTTTGAGCAGCGAGCTGCAGAGCTCCGCACGAGCTCGACGCTACTCTACCCAGAGGTTATGGCACTCAAGGAGCAGTACCTCCGCCTGCACTACGAGGATCACGGTGCTATGCTCATGCGCAAGAAGCCTTTTCGCGATTTTGTGCTCCAGCACACAGAGTGGTTAGTGCCCTATACCGCTTTTTGTCTCCTGAGAGATCTCCATCTAGGGCAGGAGCATCGACTCTGGGGGCAGTATGCCACCTATAACCGCATCGCCATTACTCAGCTCCTCGATAGCGACGAGCACCGCCAGTCGGTAGGCTATTACAAGTATCTGCAATATCTGCTTAGCGAACAGCTCTTGCAGGCTCGGGCATACGCCGAGGAGCGTGGCGTTCTGCTCAAGGGCGATATCCCTATCGGTGTAGCGCCACAGAGCGTCGAGACATGGGTGCATCCAGAGCTATTTCATTTGAATAGGTCTGCTGGGGCTCCGCCCGACGACTTCGCGGCAGATGGGCAGAACTGGGGCTTCCCGACCTACAACTGGGACGTGATGCATAGGGATAATATGCTCTGGTGGCGTAGACGCTTCGAGCGCATGTCGGCTTACTTCAAGTCCTTCCGTATTGACCATATCTTAGGGTTCTTCCGCATTTGGGAGATTCCTCGATCGCAGTTCTCGGGGCTTCTCGGTCATTTCGCCCCAGCTTATCCGCTGTGTGGTGATTTCTGGGCTAAGCAATTTGCTCTGCTCGGTAGCTTAGAGGCCTTGATATACCCCTGTATCCATGCCGAAGATCTGCAAGCGACATTCGGTCGTAAGGCCAAGCAGCTTATTTCGTTGGGTCTTATCTTGCCCATAGAGCGAAGCAAGTTCTATAGGCTGCCATATACCCAGCAGAGTGAGTATACCAACTTGCCCACAGAGAGCATCCCTGGCGGAGAAGCGACTAGAGAGCAGCTCATCGAGCTATGCAAAGAGATAGCTTTGGTTGAGGATATGAGTCAGCCTGGGTATTATCATCCACGTATAGCTTTTGACAAAACGAGGCTCTATCGGCGTTGGACCCCCGAGGCGCGTATGCTGTGGGACAAAATCAACCACCACTATTACTACGAGGTGCACAACGAGCTGTGGAAGCGTACCGCCACTCAGCGCCTGCTTCCCTTGCTCGAGAGTACGGATATGCTCGTTTGTGCTGAGGATCTAGGTATGATTCCAGCCTCTGTCCCCGAGGTACTCGGCGAGTTGCAGATCCTAACTCTAGATCTAGAGCGTATGCCCAAAACGCCTACTGCCACAGGGCTAGTATCTATGCAGAGCATCCCATATCTGTCTATCTGCACAACCTCGACGCATGATATGCCACCTCTGCGCCTATGGTGGACGTTGCTAAATAGAGAGCAGCGTGAGCATTATCTAGCCAGTCAGCTACCCTATGCTGGCCTATGGGCCGATGCTCCCGTGGCCGACGTGATGGGGCAGATCGTTCGTGCTCATCTCTCTTCGCCGGCCATGTTTGTTGTCCTGCCGATAGCGGACTGGATGTCTATAGATGATGGTCTGCATCTACTCGATCCAGAAGACGAACAGATTAACCATCCCGAGAATCCGCATCAGAAGTGGAGCTATCGCCTGCCAATTTGCCTAGAAGACCTGATGGAACGATATGCCTATTGGACTGCGAACATCGGACAAATGCTCTACGATACTCAACGAGACTAAAACTAAATGATAGAACGTATCTATGTACTAGAGGAGGCAGACGTGCAGCAATTCGTCGGAGCCAACAAAGTAAACCTTATCACGCTCTCCAACCTCTTCCCGCGCTGCCGGCTGGTGCTACATGGCAATGTAATTAAGGTATTGGCTGCTCAGCCCGAGGCAGAGCGCATCCTCTCGGCACTTGAGCGTCTCGAAGGGCTATGCGTGCGGTACAACCAGCTTACCGAAGCACAGATTATAGAGGTGGTCAAAGGAGATGATGCGTCTGGTACGGACGAAGAACAAGCTCCGAGCAATACCATTATCTATGGACTACACGGCAAGCCCATCTGCGCTCGTGGGGAGAATCAGAAGCGTATGGTGCGCCAGTTCGATAGTTGCGATCTAACGTTTGCCATCGGATCTGCGGGCTCGGGTAAAACGTTTGTCGCCATCTGTCTGGCGGTGAAAGCCCTCAAGAATAAACAGGTGCGTCGCATCATACTCTCTCGTCCTGCTGTAGAGGCGGGTGAGAAGCTTGGCTTCCTCCCAGGAGAGATGAAAGACAAGCTAGATCCATATCTTCAGCCTCTCTATGATGCTCTAGGTGAACTAATCCCTGCGCCTAAACTCAAAGACCTCATGGATACTGGGATTATCCAGATTGCACCACTTGCCTTTATGCGTGGGCGAACGCTCAGTGATGCCGTCGTGGTACTAGACGAAGCACAGAATACCACCCCGCAGCAGATGAAGATGTTCCTCACTCGTCTCGGTCACAATGGTAAGATGATCGTTACGGGCGATACGACCCAGATTGACTTGCCTCGTGGTGTGAAGTCTGGCCTCAAGGATGCCACAGAGAAACTTAGGGGCGTCGGAGGCATCAGCTTCATCCGTTTTGGGAAAACGGACATCGTACGCCATCCGCTCGTCGAACGCATCGTCGCAGTCTATGACAATGCCGATCAACAAGAAATACAAACGTCTTACGACGCTAATAACTAAGACTCGCAATGAATAAGACTCTAACAACAACCAACTTTCAGCTCCCCGGGCAGACAGGTGTCTACCACGGCAAGGTACGCGACGTGTACTTCCTGGAGCAGGGGCTAGTGGTCATGGTAGCTAGTGACCGCATCTCCGCCTTCGATGTAGTACTCCCCAAGGGAATCCCCTACAAGGGGCAGGTGCTGAACCAAATTGCTACGTACTTCCTCGAAGCGACTAAGGACATCGTCCCCAATTGGCTCATCTCTACACCAGATCCGATGGTTTCGCTTGGTCATCGCTGCGAGCCGTTTAAGGTAGAGATGGTGATCCGTGGTTACCTTACGGGTAGCGCTTGGCGTGCATATAAGGCAGGGGAACGCAGTATCTGTGGAATTACTCTACCCGATGGCATGCGTCAGGACGAAGCCTTCCCTACACCAATCATCACTCCAACGACTAAGGCAGATGAGGGGCACGACGAGAATATCTCACGCGAAGAAATCATTGCTCAAGGCATCGTCTCGGAGGAAGACTATAAGCAACTAGAGCAATACACCTATGCCCTCTTCGCTCGTGGGCAGGAGATGGCACGTGAACGCGGGCTAATCCTCGTGGATACGAAGTACGAATTCGGCAAGAAGGACGGCAAGATCTACCTGATCGACGAGATCCACACGCCAGACTCCTCGCGCTACTTCTATGCCGATGGCTACGACGAGCGCTTCGAGAGCGGACAGCCACAGAAGCAACTCTCCAAGGAATTTGTGCGCCAGTGGCTCATCGAGCAGGGCTTCCAGGGGCGCGATGGCGATAAGATCCCAGAGATGACGCCTGAGTACTGCCAGAGTGTATCGGAGCGATACATCGAGCTGTACGAACAGGTAACCGGTCGCCCCTTCGTCAAGGATGATAGCGAGGACATCGCACAGCGCATCGAAAAAAATCTGCGGGAGGCGCTCGGATGATAACACCCTACAAGGATGAGACGCCTAAGGTCGAGCAAGTGCAGCGGATGTTTAATCGCATCGCTCCTACCTACGATCATCTCAATCGGATCATTTCACTCGGACTAGACCAGAGCTGGCGTAAGCAGGCTCTAGCTCTGCTCGAGCCGTATAAGCCCGCCAAAGTGCTGGATGTGGCTACAGGTACGGGAGATTTGGCTATCGATCTCATCGAAGCTATCCCTAGCATCCAAGAGGTGCTAGGGGTAGATATCTCCGAGGAGATGATGCGCGTAGGCAGAGACAAGGTGCATTCGCTTGGCTTAGATGAGCGCATTAGCTTTGCTCGTGAGGACTGTACGGCGCTCTCTCTGCAGGATAATTCGTTCGATGCCGTAACCATCGCTTTCGGCATCCGCAACTTCGCCGATATTCCTGCTGCTGCCAAGGAGATCTACCGTGTGCTTCGCCTGGGTAAGCCCGTCGTTATCCTTGAGCTGACCGAGCCAACCAATCCGCTCTTGCGTATGGGCTACCGCCTCTATGCTGGTCACGTTATCCCCCTAGTGGGGCGACTAGTTTCGCATGACAACAGAGCCTACAAGTATCTCCCGGAGTCTATCGCTGCTGTCCCTCAGAGAGAGGCCATGACCAGAATACTAGAGGAGGCAGGGTTCAGCACAGCCTATTATCAATCTCTCACGCCCGGTACTTGTGCGATCTATGTTGGCATCAAATAATCTAAAGCAATTTGGCCTGATTGGCTATCCGCTGGGACACTCCTTCTCAGCGGATTTTTTTACTCGACTCTTTGAGCGTGAGCATATCTCGGCCCATTACACGCCCTACGAGCTTAGTTCGATTGATCAGTTGGAGGTATTGCTCAAGACTCAGCGTAATCTCTATGGGCTCAATGTAACCTCCCCCTATAAGGCGGCCGTGCTTGAGTATGCTACAGATCTATCGCTAGAGGTCGTGGCCATAGGAGCGGCCAATGTCCTGCACATCAGACGCGATGTGCAGGGGAGGATCAAAGGGATTACCGCTCATAATACCGATATTATTGGCTTTAGGGATTCTCTCTTGCCTCACCTAGCTCATCTGACGGATAGCCGAGCGTTAATCCTTGGCACGGGAGGTGCAGCTAGATCTGTGTCGTATGTCCTTGAGCATCTTGGGCTTGGCTGTACTTTGGTCAGTCGCTCATCACAAGTGGGAGCCATTGGCTACGGCGATATAGCAGCGCATCTGTCAGAGAGCAGGCTCATCGTGCAGGCTACACCGGTGGGGTTGCGTCAAGGTCAGGTCGTTCAGTTTCCCTACGATATGCTCACCGCCGATCATCTGTGCTATGACCTAATCTATAACCCAAGTGAAACGGGCTTCCTACTCGAGGCGAAGAGATTCGGGGCACAAACAAAGAATGGTCTAGAGATGCTCCACGGACAGGCATTAGCGGCTTGGAAAATCTGGGAAACTCCCTAAGACTAAGGATTAAATATCTGATGCGAAGTAGCAAAATACCTACTATTGGGGATGTCCGATCCTGCGATGATGCTATACCTTTGCCTAGTAGAAATCGAATCAGTTAATTATCATAACCAACAACATCTCTCAAAATGAAAAAAATCGGTGTTTTTTATGGGTCATCCACTGGCTCAACTTCCGAGCTTGCACAGCGCATTGCCAAGGCTGTAGGCGCAGAAGCTCATTGCTATGACGTTGCCAACGCTAGCGCATCGGATGTCGCAGAGTTCGAGGTACTATTGCTCGGTAGCTCTACATGGGGTATCGGCGAACTTCAGGACGACTTCGCTGGTTTCCTTCCCGATCTAGCTGCTCAAGATCTCAGCGGTAAGGCTGTAGGTCTATTCGGCTGCGGTGATGCGGATAGTTATCCAGATTCTTTCTGTGAAGCTTTGGCCGAAATCAAGCAGGATCTATCTGGCTCGGGCTGTCGCTTCATTGGGGCCTATACGCCAGAGGGATATAGCTACGATGCTACTCGCTGCGAAGAGGATGGCAAGCTCATCGGTTTGTGTATTGACGATGTTAATCAGTCCGATATGACGGAGGATCGCATTCAGATTTGGCTTACAGCGATGAAGGGAGACCTATAATATTAGTATCCTAACCTAATCCAAACAGAAAAGGGGCTGTGGCAAAATCGAATTTTGCCACAGCCCCTTTTTAGGTGTCTCAGAATGCGCAAACTGCTCAAGGGACTCGGACCGAGGTTTAAGGGGCATACTAGGGTATGCGACCGAAGCCAAATGTCGTAAGCAACTTGATCAGTTTGTGTATTCTGGCACACTGCCGATGCAAAGGCTACTTTACCTCCCAATAAGAGTCTGCCAGCAAAAGCTCCTCAAGCGTGCGCTGAGGTTTCTTCGCTTGTATATCGGCGATTTGCTGCTGCACTGCTTTTTCGTAGGAAATATCTTGCACATCGCGGATGATGCCGAGGGCAATAGGGAGCTCACCTCCCATCATAGCTAGCATATTGTGCATCGTAACGTCTGGTTCCTGGGCGTCATGTACCAAGATATCGTCGAGCGTGTAGCCATCCTCTCCGATTGTAACGGCCTTTAGCTTGAGCCCGTCGAGCACTAGTCCCTTGTTGCGGTCTTTACCGAAGATCATCTTCTCGCCATGCTGAAGCATGATTGTACGGTCGTCTCGTACATCCTTCATCGCATAGGAGCGGTGAATGCCATCGTTGAAGATGACACAGTTGACCAGTACTTCGACCACAGATGCGCCTTCGTGCTTTGCACTCTCTTGCATGCAGTACTGCAAGTTCTTCATATCGACATCAATGGCTCTGGCGAAGAATTTGCCTCGTGCCCCCAAGCAGAGCTCTGCAGGGATGAATGGATCCTCGACTGTACCATAGGGGGAGCTCTTGGATACGAAGCCACGATCGCTCGTAGGCGAATACTGCCCCTTGGTCAAACCGTAGATGCGGTTATTGAAAAGGATGATATTAAGATTGACGTTGCGACGAATTGCATGGATGAAATGGTTGCCCCCGATGGCTAAGCTGTCGCCATCCCCCGATATAACCCAAACGCTTAGGTCTGGGTTGGCGGTCTTGACGCCTGTGGCGATAGCTGCTGCACGCCCATGAATCGTATGGAACCCATATGTATTCATATAGTAAGGCAAGCGCGACGAACAGCCAATCCCCGAGATGACTGCTGTCTTGTGCGTAGGAATACCAGCCTCGGCCATCGCCTTGTGTAGCACTGCCAATACCGCGTGGTCACCACAACCAGGGCACCAACGCACATACTGATCGCTCTTGAAATCTTTTGCTTCTAGCTTACACATATTCGTATCCATAGTTTTATTGCTCTATGATTTTGGTGAATGCCTTGGTTAGCTCAGCCACGGTGAAGGGCTGACCAGTAATACGATTGTACTGCAATGGACAGAAGCCTGGTAGGCGACCTCTTAGGTAGCTTGCAAACTGTCCCGAGTTTTGCTCTGCGATGACTACATGTTTGTAGCGGCGTAGCACTTGCTCAGAATTACTTGGCAGGGGATTGATGAAGGTAAAGTGAGCCAACGCTATCTTGTGACCTGCTGCTCTCATCTCCTGCATTGTCTCGTAGAGATGTCCGTAAGTCCCGCCCCAGCCGACGATCAGTAGCTCGGCATCCATGTCGCCCTCTACCTCTAGCTGTGGAATCTTGTCGGCAATCTATGCGACTTTCTCTGCTCGAGTGCGAACCATCAGCTCGTGGATGTCGGCATCGGAGCTGATTGCACTGGTATGGTAGTCTTTCTCGAGCCCTCCTAGGCGATGTTCGTAGCCTTCCATACCAGGTTTTGCCCAGTAGCGCACAAGTGTTTCAGGATTGCGCTCGTAAGGGCGCCATCTCTTGTCAGTTTCTGGGCGAAGCTCCACAGTGTGCTGCTTGATCTCTGGTAGTTCTGCCATCTGAGGGATACGCCATGCAGACGAACCGTTGGCGATGAAGGAATCGGTCAGCAGAATTACGGGTGTCATATGTTCCAAAGCGATTTTGGCCGCCCAATAGGCTGAGTAGAAGCAGTCGCTAGGTGTCGTGGCCGCGATGACGGGCATTGGACTCTCTCCGTTGCGGCCGTACAGAGCCTGCTGTAGGTCGGTTTGTTCGCTTTTGGTGGGCATGCCTGTAGAGGGTCCAGCGCGTTGCACATCAACAATCACGAGTGGAATCTCAGCGATGACCGATAGCCCCATAGCCTCTCCCTTGAGAGCCAGACCAGGGCCAGACGTTGTCGTGACGGCTAGATCCCCAGCAAACGAAGCTCCGATGGCGGTACAGATTCCTGCGATTTCGTCTTCTGCCTGCACTGTTTTTACGCCAAGCGCTTTGTGCTTGGCGAGCTCATGTAAGATATCTGTAGCAGGTGTGATAGGATAGCTCCCGAGGAATAGCTCTAGGCCAGCGCGTTCGGCAGCTGCGATGAGGCCGTACGCCGTAGCTTTATTACCATTGATATCTAGGTAACGTCCAGGCTTGGGTTGCTGATTTTCTACTCGATAGACAGTGGCGGAGGCGTGTGTGTTGGCTCCGAAGTTGAAGCCGTCGTGTAGTGCTTTGATGTTGGCATTGCGTAAATCGGGCTTCTTGCCGAACTTGCGATCTAGGAACTCTTCTGCATGCTCGAGTGGAGAGTCGAATAGCCAACAGATGAGGCCTAGTGCAAACATATTCTTGCATCGTACGGAGCTCTTATTGTCAAGCCCAAACTCCTTAAGGCCATCCTTGACCATCGAGGTGATAGGTGCTGCGATGACTTGCTGTGTCGTCAGCCCTAGCTCGGCGAATGGGTCTTCGGTGGCGAACTCTGCCTTTTTTAGGTCGCCAGATCCAAAGGAGTCGTTGTCAATGATGATTACAGACTCGCGCTTGAGGTGCTTTTTATTCACCTTGAGCGCCGCAGGGTTCATCGCTACCAACACATCTGCACTATCCCCAGGTGCGCGTACACTCTCTGACCCGATGTGTACCTGATAGCCAGATACACCGCTAAGCGTCCCTTGAGGGGCGCGAATTTCGGCAGGAAAGTCTGGGAAGGTAGAGATGGTGTTGCCTAACATGGCCGAGAGATCTGAGAAGATCGTCCCTGTGAGCTGCATTCCGTCTCCAGAGTCACCAGAGAATCGAATGACAACGTCTTTCAAAGTTTTGACTGTCACTTGTCCGTCCATAACTTCTTAATTTGAACTTGTCGTTTAAGTGCCTACATAGCTACCAAGCTTGCAGAGCAATGTACTTTACATAACTACGATGCAAAGCTATGTATTTACATATACCTAGACAAATATTTCGGAGACAAAATTCATAAATGTCGAGATGCTTACAGGGAGTTAGTAAATATGCTCTTGGGCGTAGATGGAAGTGTGTGTATGCAGCGCAAATGGTTGTCCGAACCGAGGCAACGGGAGTTATGTATTGGCTATTCGATAATAGAGCAAAGCGGTACATCTAAGTTTAGACTCCGATGCACCGCCTTGTTGGGTATTTATTTGGGTGATAAGCCTCCTATCCTAGCACGACCTCTACTGGGCAGTGATCCGAGCCGAAGACCTCTGCGTGGATCTTGGCCGAAGACAAACAAGGCTTTAGGCGGTCGGAGACAAGGAAGTAGTCGATACGCCAGCCAGCGTTCTTCTCTCTAGCCTTGAAGCGGTACGACCACCACGAATAAGCTCCCTCTAGGTCGGGGTAGAAATGTCGGAAGGTATCGACAAAGCCAGCATCTAGCAGGGTCTGAAACTTCGCGCGCTCCTCGTCGGTGAAGCCTGCGTTTCGTCTATTGGTCTTGGGGTTCTTGAGGTCAATCTCCTTGTGTGCCACGTTGAGGTCGCCACAGAGAATCACGGGCTTCTGCCGATCTAGATTGATGATGTGCTGTCGGAAGGCATCGTCCCAAGTCATACGATAGTCTAGGCGACGAAGCTCATCTTGTGAGTTGGGGGTGTACACTGTGACGAGGTAGAAGTCGGGCATCTCTAGAGTGATGACGCGCCCTTCTTGGTCATGCTCCTCGATGCCTAGACCATAGCAGACCGATAGAGGTTCGTGTTTGGTGTAGATTGCTGTGCCAGAGTAACCCTTTTTCTCGGCATAGCTCCAGTAGCTCTTGTAGCCTTCTATCTCGGCATCTAGCTGCCCCTGCTGCATCTTGGTCTCTTGTAGGCAGAAGAAGTCGGCGTCGAGCTCCTGCATGATTTGCGGAAATCCTTTGTCGAAGCATGCCCTAAGGCCGTTGACATTCCACGATATAAATTTCATTGCTTTATTATGTTCGAAGTTCATTTGAGTTAGTTGACCACCCGAACCGTTCGGGTGCTACCTATATATTGTGTCCTGTAGTGTCTAAGCGGATGGCGCGAGGGACCAGATAGTGGGGCGCCACTCCCCGAGAGCACATCGTACTGGCTACCACACTCGGGGCAGCGTACCTGTAGGTCGTCTAGCACGAGCTGGATTCTAGGCGACATCTCGTAGGGGCACGCCAAGTCGTAGGCAAAGAAAGCCTCCTCTGTGAGCGAGCGCACCACCAAAACCCCACTGAAGCCCAAACGATCTTGCGCCAGACGAGGCTGCGTGATGCGTAGCATACCGCCAGGCGAGAGCAGAACTGTATGGCTCTGTAAGGGGAGCTCTAGCCACACGGGTAGGCTCGGCGTCGTCGGGGTAATCCGATCGTCACAAGCACAAAGGATGCCGAGGAGCATCAGCCCATACAGCATCCTTTGCATCAATCTTTTGCTGTGCCGAAGCATCGCTATCGGTAGGGGACGGCGGCCATCATATCGGCCATTCTCTCTACTCCGTCCTGTAGCTTCCCCCCGATCATTTTTTTCATCAAGAAGTTCAGCTCTGTCCTCAAGGTCAGCCTCAGGCGTGTATCCTCGGGGGCAGCCTCTAGCAGCTGTACCCAGAGAGTAATGGGGACGGGCGATTGCTCTGCCTCTAGTTTGATGGTCTTGTCTTGCTCTCGCTCTACGACCTTGAGGGTAAGTCTGCCTGCGCCAGAGATGACGAAAGCACAAGTGTCGCGATCGATTGCTTCAATCTGTATTTTGCTCGCCTCGGGATGCTGTTTGAGGGCTTCGCCGATGCGTGATAGTCCCGTCAGGTCGCTCAGAGTCTCGTAGACTCGATGCCTACTGGCGGCGATGCTTTTGATGTTACTTACGTAGTCTACCATTGTTCTATGGGTTATTTTCCTGTCCACGTAGATGGGCTCTTGCGCCACTGGGCAAGTACCTGCTCATCTTCCTTGCTAATGTAATTGGTACGTACGGCCTCTGCGAGTACGGCGTCGTAGTCGCTTAGGGTAATGAGGCGCACATCGGCTGCCTCGAAGTTGTGCACGGCATCGGGGAAGCCATGTGTATAGATGGCGACCATACCTAGCACTTGCGCCCCATGCTTGCGTACGGCCTCTACAGCTTTGAGACTACTGCCTCCCGTAGAGATCAGATCCTCGACAATCACCACACGACTGCCAGGCTTGAGATCCCCCTCGATGAGGTTCTCCATGCCGTGATCCTTGGGCGCAGAGCGGATGTAGGAGAAGGGGAGCGATAGGGCGTCTGCAACCAAAGCACCCTGAGCGATAGCCCCAGTGGCTACGCCTGCGATGGCCTCGGCCTGGGGGAACTGCTCGGCGATCACACGAGCTAGCTCTAGCTTGATGAGAGACCTGAGCTGAGGATAGCTGAGCGTCTTGCGGTTGTCGCAGTAGATAGGGGATTTCCAGCCGCTGGCCCATGTGAATGGTTTATCTGGCTGTAGTCTAACAGCCTCGACCTCAATCAGCTTCTGTGCTATGAGTTGCTTTACTTGTTCCATTATTTATCGATGTTTTGGATATGTATTGATGCGGATGATTCGCTCTCACAAAGATAGGAAACTGTTTACAGTTATCCCTCCTCAGAGATCCCTCGACCTACTTACCACTATTATAGATGTGATTATTCTTGAGTTCTTTGTCAGAGAAAAGCTCGTCTAGAGTCACGATGTTGTATCCCTTAGCTTTTAGATTGCGAATAACCTGTGGGATCGCCTCCACCGTACTCTTATGAATGTCGTGCGCTAGGATGATCGCGTTGGCTCTTGCCTTGGACATCTCCTCTGCCACTCGGTCGGCATCTTTATACTTCCAGTCTAGAGGGTCTACGTTCCAGCTTATGATGGGGCGACCCACTAGAGACAGTTTGTCCTGCGTGTAAGCTCCGTAGGGGAAGCGGAAGTAACTAGGTTTTAGTCCTGCTACTTCACTCACGATCTCGTCTGTGCGCTCGATCTGTCGGCGAGCCTCGTCTAGCGATATTTTGGCGAAGTTTTTGTGGTCGTAGGAGTGATTGCCGATGTTGTGTCCCTCCTCGGCCATGCGCTTCATCGTTTGTTTCTGTACGGCAGCCGACTTGCCAAGGACGAAGAAAGTCGCCTTGACGCCCTCTTGCTTGAGAATGTCTAGCAGACGAGAGGTATAGACCGATGGGCCATCATCGAAGGTAAGTGCCACGCGTGGTGCGCTGGGGTTATAGTCCTCTCGAGTGCCCTCAATCTGCTCGAGTTCTGTGGTCAGAGGGGCTTCCTTTGGCTCTTCGCTCTGTATGCCTCGGCGCAGACGCCCTTGTATGTCTGGGTGGATATACTTCTGTACTACCCATTGGGGTACCTCTACTGTGAATGCTCCCATAGAGCCACTAGCAATCTGATACTTGTCGAAAATAACATACCAGTTCCCCTCATCATCGAAAAACAGGGCGTCATAGTTGGCCTCGACGGGCAGAGTTCCCTCCTCAATGCCAGACTGCATCTCTATCCAAACGGTTTCGCGCTCCTGATCATTGGCGAAGTCTTTGCTCTGCATCAAGCGCAACCTAACGGCCTCTCCCGTAGCAGCGCGCATCTCAGAGGCAAAGCCCTCGAAAGCCTCTTCGTCTACGAATAAGTCGGCAGTCGAGATGGGGCGGTTGTGCTCGAGGTCGAAGATAGATGCGTGGGTGGTGTCGTCATAATTATTCCCACGTGAGGTGCTACGCGTGTAGAGAAACACCATGAAGTCGTTGGCTCTGTACTTGACTTCGAAGTGTTGATTGAAGTCCAAGGCGGTAGTCTCTTCGCTTGAATGCTGTGCTACCTCTTGCTTAAATTCGTCGATAAACTGCTGAGAGAGTTCGCGCTCACGCTCGTTGATGAACTCATACTTAGTGAAGGGGAACGATGCCGTCAGGTGACTTTTGTCTGGGTCGTTACCTATTTTTATGGTAAAGACCTGAACATCCTCGTCCGAGTCATCAAGGGTCAGATTTTCCGTTAGGACGGCTAGGTCTGTTACTTCTACAGTATCACTCTGTAGTTCATTGTCGTTGGTTGATGAATCCTTCGACTGCTTGGATCCACAGCTGGCCGTAAGCAGGAGTAGGGATAGCCCTACGAGTAGTAATGTTGTATATCTTTTCATAAACTCAGTTTTTTCGTAAGTAAAAGTACGAAAAATAAGCGTATATACCTCTATGAGAGTTGTGCTCGAGTAGGCTATTGCTGATAGGAAGCATCTTATCCCCCTGTTGTTCTATCAGGATTGGGTCTTGGACTTCATCGGTTGGACTTCTTGCCCTTGTGAGTTGTTTAGCCCACTAGATTTATATTTTAGACCATTTTTCAGAATGTTGATGAGAGAAATACTTTGGGTAGGGCGAAAAATGGCAGCCCCTGTATTTGCTGCCTAGCAGGCGCTACAATGCGTTCAGCCCCGTTTGGGTACTTAGCCCCCAACCGAACGAAAATATGCGCTTAAATCGCTTGTTTCGCAATGGTCTAGTAGTCATATGGATAGAGCTGAGTTTAGGCTGGTTTTATCTAATCGAAGCAGTCATTTCAGGATTTCTCTGCACTAATATTCTAGAATCTGTATACACATTGACGTGTACTGAAAAAAGTTGACAGTTGGGCGGGATAGTTCTACAATTGGTTTA